>JBMNOT010000109.1:0-6855 GCA_050943225.1 Christensenellales bacterium
ACCAAGGCGGAAAGGTCAGTTCCTGGCCTTCCCGCCCCAATAAAATACTGCTCTATCTTACTCGCTTTTCGAGTTTACACAGAATCGGGGATTCACCCGAAGAATATCTTGACGAACGGCTTCTTCGCACATTGCAGACAAGATTACATAGTGCTGATGCAAGGTCTTGCCGGAGAGCTTTTCAGACTTCTCAATGAAGTACCGTTGTATTTGTGCAGCCTTGAGATCTTGAAGCCTGTTCGACCCAAACTCCGGAATCAAGTACTTGTCAATAATTCTTTTATACCCGCTGATAGTGGTCTTTTTTAATTTATCGACAGTAGCCTTTCCAGCGAGCATTGTAACAGTTGCTCGCCAACTGTAATCTTATTGGGTGAAACGGCAGTGCCATATAATAGCTCGGTCTGTATTCTCGCGAGATATTGCTTTGCCTCACGCCGGGAATTAAATGTTTTGCTGCCTCGGCGATTTCGCTTGCCATCTATTGTTCCACGGTCGGGTATAGCTGTGAAACGTCCATTCTTCCTTGCGGTAATTGTTCCGTATGCCATGTGCATACACCTCCCAAAAATATTTGATAGGTATATTCGCCCTTGATGGCCAAAAAGCAAATACACGGCAACTGAAATGACAACCAAATGGCAACCAAACTGCTATTGAATATCAAAAAAGCCCGTAGTTACGGGCTTTTCTTTGGTGCGAGAAACAGGACTTGAACCTGCACGGGTGTGACCCCACTAGAACCTGAATCTAGCGCGTCTGCCAGTTCCGCCATTCTCGCACGGATTTGGCATTTTTGGTGGAGGGAGGTGGATTCGAACCACCGAAGTCATCGACAACAGATTTACAGTCTGCCCCCTTTGGCCGCTCGGGAATCCCTCCACATGGAGCTGATGATGGGACTCGAACCCGCAACCTGCTGATTACAAATCAGCTGCTCTACCAATTGAGCTACATCAGCTTGAAACATGTGGTGCCTCAGGACAGAATCGAACTGTCGACACAGGGATTTTCAGTCCCTTGCTCTACCAACTGAGCTACCGAGGCACGTAGAGTCTTAAAAAGACTCTTGCTAAATAAGTTGGCGACCCGGAAGGGACTCGAACCCTCGACCTCTAGCGTGACAGGCTAGCGTTCTAACCGGCTGAACTACCGGGCCATTTCCTTCTTGGTGGGGCCTCAGGGACTCGAACCCCGGACCGATCGGTTATGAGCCGACTGCTCTAACCAACTGAGCTAAGGCCCCATTAAGGCCGCACAGTTTGGTAAATTGGTGACCCCTAGGAGACTCGAACTCCTGTTACCGCCGTGAAAGGGCGGTGTCTTAACCGCTTGACTAAGGGGCCATTATGCGCTGTTGCTTGGTCGGGGTGGGGAGACTCGAACTCCCGGCCCCATGCTCCCAAAGCACGTGCGCTACCAAACTGCGCTACACCCCGTGTTTTTTTCGCGACGAAGTATAATATACAGTATTCTCATGCTAATGTCAACTGCTTTAATCAATAATTTTGTCGAACATATAGACGGGCAAAAAATGCCGATATTATTGGTTTTTTATCCGTCTTAATGAGTTGCGGCCAGCATGAAATCTGATTATAATGATTAAGAATTATCACGCAGGAAGAAAGATCAAAAGAGTGAACGAAGAATTAAAACAGCTGATTGAAAGCAACGGTTTGACATATCATATTGAAACATTCGGTTGCCAGATGAACGTGCACGAGAGCGAAAAAATCGCTGGCGTGCTGGAAAACCTGGGGTATAAACCTTCTGAAAGCAAAGCAGCGGCCGACCTGCTGCTATTTAATACCTGCTGTGTGCGCGAGCATGCTGAAGCCCGGCTGTCAGGCCATATCGGCGCGCTCAAAGACCACAAGGCGGGTAAAGAGCATGGCGTCCTTGCGGTGTGCGGATGCATGATGCAGCAGAAGGGCGCGGCACACAAGCTGATGCGCCGTTTTCCGTTTGTGGACATGGTTTTTGGCACCAACAGCATACACAAGCTGGAATCGCTGCTGGAGGACGTGTTGCTTCGCGTGCAGCGGGCGTATTGCGTGGAAGAGGACATTTCTATCGTTGAGGATATACCCGTACGCCGGGACGGCGGCCCCTGCGCCTTTGTCAACATCATATACGGCTGCAACAACTTCTGTACTTACTGCATCGTGCCGTATGTGCGCGGCCGGGAACGCAGCCGCCGTGCGGACGACATCGTGGATGAAATCAAGCGGCTGTGCGACGAGGGCGTATCCGAAGTCACGCTGCTCGGCCAAAACGTCAACTCGTACGGCAACGACTTGGGCGAGAGCATCTCGTTTCCGCGATTGCTGCGCCGCATCGACGCCGAGACGAATATAAGCCGCATCCGTTTTATGACGTCTCACCCCAAAGACATGTCGGACGAGCTGATCGCCTGCTATGGCGACTTGCCCAGCCTGTGCGAGCATATTCACCTGCCGGTGCAATCCGGCAGCAACAATGTGCTTAGGCGCATGAACCGGCGCTATACGCGCTCGCATTATCTGGGGCTGATCGATAAGCTGCGTGCTCGAGTGCCTGATATCGCCATCACAACCGACATCATTGTCGGTTTCCCCGGCGAGACGGAGAAGGACTTTGAGGACACGCTGAGCCTCGTTTCCGAAGTCCAATTCGATGCGGCGTTTACTTTTACCTACTCGAAGCGAAAACTCACCAAAGCGGCGGATATGCCTGAACAGATCGAGAAAGCAGTCAAATCGGAGAGGCTCGCACGGCTCAATGCGCTGGTGACGGAACTGCAGAGGAAAAGCATCAGCGCGTATCGGGGCCGAGACGTGGAAGTGCTCACGGAGGGCATCAGTGAGCGGGATCCCGATATGGTCATCGGCCGTACGCGCACCGCCAAAACCGTTCATTTTCCCGGCGATGTGTCGGATATCGGGCGTTTTATCAACGTGCATATCGACGAGGTGCTGACGCACACGCTGCGCGGGAAGCGCCTGTAACTCTTAAGCGATATCCAGCCCTGTAATACTAACCTGACGGAGGACGTATGAGCGAACTGTCACCGATGATGCGGCACTATATAGAGTTGAAGGAAAAATACAAGGATTGCATCCTGTTTTACAGGCTGGGCGATTTTTACGAGATGTTCTTCGACGATGCGATTCTGGCATCGCGGGAACTGGAGATCGTGCTGACTGGGCGCGATTGCGGACTGCCAGAGCGCGCCCCCATGTGCGGCGTGCCGTACCATTCGGCCCAGAATTATATCGACCGGCTGATTGCCAAGGGCTACAAGGTGGCCATCTGCGAGCAGCTTTCCGATCCGGCGAAGAGCAAGGGGCTGGTGGAGCGCGACGTGATCCGGGTGGTGACGCCCGGCACCGTGGTGGATGCTGCTTCCATCGCCGAAAACGAAAACAACTACCTGCTCTCGCTGTGTGTTGCTGAGGGGTTTGTGGGGCTTGCCTACACCGATGTGTCCACCGGCGCGTTCTATGTAAGCGAATGCGCCGCGGACGAAGGCTTTGCCTCAGTTTTAGGGGAGGTTGCGCGCATACAGCCGCGGGAAATCATATACCGCGTGGAGGATGCGGCCGTCATTGACTCTTTAGATACGGCAATTAAGGACCAGAACATATTTGTAAGTGAATATCCGTCCTTCCTATTTGAAAAGGCGACGGCGGTGGATTCTCTGCTGCGCCATTTCGGCGTGGCCAGCCTGAACGGCTACGGCCTATCGGAGGACATGCCGGGCGTTTTCGCGGCAGGCGCACTGATCGATTATCTGAAAGAGACGCAGAAAAACGCGCTGTCGCATATCAACACCATTCAATATCATGCTTCAAATTTGTACATGGCACTTGATATGTTCACGCGAGCCAACCTGGAGCTGACCAAAACTCTCCGCGAAGGCCGCGTAAAAGGCTCGCTGTTCGGCATTTTGGACAAGACCAAAACTGCGATGGGCGCACGGCTATTAAAACGCAGCATCAACGAGCCGCTGCAAAGCATTCAGGAAATCAACGAGCGCTTGGATGCGGTACAGGAGCTGAAGGACAGCGTTGTGCGCATGGACCAGGTTGCGGCTGCACTGGGCGGCATATACGATCTGGAACGGCTGATCACGCGCATTTCCTACGGCACGCTGGACGCGCGCAACTGCCTCGCGCTTAAAAGCTCGCTTATGCGCCTGCCCGCACTGAAAAACGCGCTGTCCGGGTGCGGTTTTGCGCTGCTTCGCCGGATTCATGACGAGCTGGACGTTATGGAGGATATCTGCGCGCTGCTGGAGGCCGCTATCGCCGAG
The DNA here is from genome assembly GCA_050943225.1 of Christensenellales bacterium. Taxonomy (GTDB): domain Bacteria; phylum Bacillota; class Clostridia; order Christensenellales; family SZUA-584; genus SZUA-584. The sequence continues at coordinate 4,295 of JBMNOT010000109.1, forward strand.
GACGCGCCCGCTGGCATCACGGAAGGCGGCATTATCAAAACGGGTTATCGCGCCGATATCGACGAGCTCAAGCAGCTGTCGCACAGCGGCAAGCAAAAAATCGCCGAACTGGAGAGTGCCGAACGGCAGCTAACCGGCATCAAGAACCTCAAAGTGGGCTACAATAAGGTGTTCGGATACTACCTCGAGGTCACCAAGTCGTACCTCGACATGGTGCCGTACCGGTATATCCGCAAGCAGACGCTGGCAAACTGCGAGCGTTTTGTGACGCAGGAGCTTAAAGAACTGGAAGAGAAACTTACCAGCGCGGATGAAAAGCGCATCGCGCTGGAATACGAATGTTTCCTGGAAATCCGGCAGATTTTGTCCGATAATATGCGCCGTTTCCAGAAAAGCGCCGATATGGTGGCGTTCATCGACATGCTGCACAGCTTTGCTGCCGTGGCATATGAGAAAAATTACGTGCGCCCTGTGATGACACCGGACGGCGACCTTATCATCAAGGGCGGGCGGCACCCGGTGGTGGAATCGTTCGTCAAACAGAGCTTTGTCAAGAACGACACCCACCTTTCGGACGACGAGAGAATCATGATACTCACCGGGCCCAACATGGCGGGCAAGAGCACATATATGCGCCAGGTGGCGCTAATCGTACTGATGGCGCACATGGGCTGCTTCGTGCCGGCAGACAGCGCTTCCATTTGCATCGTGGATAAGATATTCACGCGTGTGGGCGCTTCGGACAATCTGGCGTCCGGCCAAAGCACGTTCATGGTAGAGATGAGCGAGGTGGCCAATATTCTCAACAATGCCACGCCGAAAAGCCTGCTGATACTCGACGAAATCGGCCGTGGAACTAGCACGCTGGACGGGCTGTCCATTGCATGGTCGGTGGTGGAGTACATCAGTTCCCATATCCGCGCCAAGACGCTGTTCGCGACGCATTTCCATGAGCTGTCCGAGCTGGAAGGCGTGGTGGAAGGCGTCAGCAACTATTCCATCACCGTCAAGGAGATCGGGGACACCATTGTATTCCTGCATAAGATCGTTCGGGGCGGTACGGACAGGAGCTTTGGCATCGAGGTGGCCAAACTGGCCGGCGTGCCTGCCGATGTTACTGACCGGGCGAAGAACATCATGGCGGCGCTGGAGAGCAAGGACGACAGCATATTTAGCCACAGGCAGCGGCCGGTAGAAAAGAGCTTTGGAAGAGACGATCTGCTCAATATGCTGGATGCTGTCAATCTGGACAACATCACGCCGCTGGATTCGCTCAAACTGCTGAGCGAAATCAAGCACCGGCTGAAATAGGGGAGAACACATGGGGCAGATCAAACGTTTACCCAAAAGCGTTACGGATAAGATTGCGGCCGGCGAAGTCGTCGAGCGACCTTTAAGCGTCGTCAAGGAGCTGGTGGAAAATGCGATTGACGCGGGCGCCAGCGCCATCAGCGTCAACATTGTGGACGGCGGCATCCGCGAGATCCGCGTGACAGACAACGGGTCGGGCATATCGGCGGAGGACGCGCCGCTGGTGTTTGAGAAGCATGCCACCAGCAAAATATTCTCCGAACAGGACTTAAACTACATCAGCACACAGGGCTTTCGCGGGGAAGCGCTTTCGACGATAGCGGCAGTGGCCAACGTCGAGATCAGAACCAAAAGACGGGATGAGGAACTGGGCGTCATACTGCGCGCTTCGGGCGGACGGATAGAAGGCGCGGTACCGGCGGGCCTGCCGGACGGCACCTCCGTCACAGTATCTAACCTCTTTTTCAACGTTCCCGCGCGGCTTAAATTCCTGAAAAAAGAATCGACCGAGGCGGCATATGTGTCCGACCTTATGTCCCGCTATGTACTGGCGTTTCCGGAAATCTCATTTCACTATTCGTCGCAGGGCAAGAACATCTACCACAGCCCCGGCAACGGCAGTATAAACGACGCCATCTATTGTGTGTACGGAGCAGACCTGCTGGAGAGCATCGTCCATGTGTCGCACGAGGCAGGCGATATTCGCGTGGACGGGTTCGTATCGCGGCCCGGCGTTACGATGAAAAACCGCCGAAAGGGCTCGGTGTTCGTCAACAGGCGGTTTGTCCGCAACACTGCCCTGCACGACATGGTGAAAAACGCCTATGGGCCAATGCTCGTGAAGGGGGAATCCCCGTTCTACGCGCTCAACATATTCCTGCCCGCCAGCGCTGTAGATGTCAACGTGCATCCCAACAAGCTGCAGGTGCGCTTCCGCGACGTGGCAGCGGTGGAACACGCGGTCAAGGAAGCGGTATCGCAGGCCGGGCGGCTGGTATACGGCACTGTAAAGATGCAAGACGCGCCAGCGGAAAAAAGGGCCGCTGCACCCAAAGCACTGGTGGAGATGCAGGCGCCTCCCGATGTGATGCAGACGTCGCTGTTCTCGGGGTTTGCGCGGACCGTGATGAGGGAGACGCTGCAGCCTGAGCCGGAGGATGCCGAGCCGGTCGGCTTTACGCTGGCAGTATCCCAGCCCGGCGACGCAGCAGCGCAGGTGCCAAAGCAGGAGGACAGCCAGTTGGAAGAGC
>JBMNOT010000110.1:0-6819 GCA_050943225.1 Christensenellales bacterium
GTGAAGGTTTGCTGTTTCATTTGCGTGGCCCTCAATGCGTTTTCTCTATTCTACCACGTTTCGCCCTGTTTTGCCCGATTAAATCAGCGTATCCCTAATTAAAATCATGTCTAAATACGGGTATATTAAAGTCCATCCAATGTGGATGAATCTATTAGGAAAGTTAATCTGTATTTTTGGAAAACGTATTGAGGCTGGAAGTGGAAATATAGTTTATCCGCCATGGCCAAATTAGAGTCATTGGTGATCAGTTAGTGATTGTATTCGTGTGGCTTCAGGCTGCATCAGCATGCTATAATGGAAACAACACATATCAATGACGCGCAGGTGGAAGTGTGAAAAACGTTTTGGTGACGGGCGCGGCCGGAGGCATGGGCCGGGCCGCGTGCGAGCTTCTGGCGAAGTCGGGCTTTCGCGTATGGGGGCTGGACCGCGCGGAGCCGCAGGGGGAATACGCGTGGCGATATGTCAGGGCGGATATCACGGATGCCGCATCGGTGGAAGCCGCGCGCGACGCGGTTTTGGCAGAGGCGGGCAGCCTTGACGCCGTTGTGCATATGGCGGGCGTGTATGACCTCAATTCTTTGGTCGAGATGCCGGAGGAGGACTGGGCGCGGATATTCGGCGTGAACCTGTCCGGCCCGTACCGGGTGAACCGCGCGTTTATGCCGCTGCTGGCGAAGGGCAGCTGGATTGTTCTGGTCAGCAGCGAGCTCGCGCCGCTGGACCCGCTGCCTTTTACGGGCATATACGGCGTCACCAAAGCGGCGCTGGAGAAATACGCCTTCTCGCTGCGGATGGAGCTGCAGCTTTTGGGCATCGGCGTTTCGGTAGTCCGCCCGGGCGCGGTGGATACGCAGCTGCTCGACGTGTCCGTGCAGAGAATGAACGCCTTCCACGAGAACACCAAGCTGTACGCCTGCAACGCGGCGCGGTTCCGCAAAATCGTGGAGCGCGTCGAAGCGCGCAAGGTAACGCCGGAGGCGGTTGCCCGCGTTGTGCTGAGAGCCCTTCAGGCGCGGCGCCCGCGGTATGTGTACAACATCAACCGCAGCCCGCTGCTTTTGCTGCTGAACGCCTTGCCCGACCGACTTCAGACGGCGATAATCCGCATGGTGCTGAAACCGTAGTTCTGTTACCTGTCATGATTTATTGCTATTTTGCCTGGCTTGCGCGTAAAGCCCGTCGTTCGGGTTCCATTCGGCATAGAGAACGTCTTCAAAGCTGTCTATATTCTGCTGCTTTAAGCTCTGCCTGAGCCAGTTCTCGTCGTTGCCTGTTGCGCGCAGGTTGTTGTAGTCCACATTGCCGTCCATAATAAGGGGCAGCGTTACCTGAGCGGGCGGGGCCGGGATATTCAAGTCGCCTTTCACCACGCTCTGATATTCCGGTTTCTTGATGACGGTAATGACGCCGTTGGGCTCGATGATCGCGTACTCGATTTCCCTGATGGAAAACGTATTCTGACCCCTTAGCAGGCTGGTCAGTTCCAGAAAATCCAGCTTCTCCTTTTTCAGCACCTGATAGTCGATCTGCCCGTTTTTGATCACCAGCTTGGGAGATCCTTCTATCACTATTCTGGCTTTGGTTGATTTCTGCACGATTTTTTCTATGAGCAGCAGCAGCACCGTCCATACCGCCAGGCCGTAGAGGACGTGCAATATGTTTGTCTCCATGTTGTATATGGCGTTGCCCAGCAGCTCGCCCAGCACCACGGCGGATACGAAATCGAACGGGGAAATCTGCCGGACCTGCCTTTTTCCGATGATCTTAACGGCGATCAAAAGGCCGATAAAGCCGAACAGCAATTCTATTGTTAAGTGGAAGAAGACAGAATCAAACACAGCGGCACCCCTTTCAATCAGTGTACTTAATATTTTGCGTGTTAAGCCCGGAATTATCCTTATGAGGCGCCCCGAGATAGCATGGGGCTGGCTTTATGCGTCAGCGCTGATTAAACTGCGCACGGCTGCGCTGATCTCCTGATAGCTGGTGCAGCGGCATATGTTGGATTGCAGCCACGATTCTATCGTGTAATCGTCGGGGCAGGGGTGGTGCATCAGCAGGGAATGGCATACCATGATGAACCCGGGCGTGCAGAAGCCGCACTGAAACGCGCTGAAATTCGCGAACGCGTTTTGCACAGGGGCGTTGCTTAGGCCTTCTATCGTCGTGATGGTGTGGCCCACTCCCTCCACGGCCAGCATCAGGCAGGATTTTATGGGCCAGCCGTCCACAAGTACCGTGCATGCCCCGCAGTCGCCGTTCTCGCAGCCGATTTTGGTTCCGGCCAGGCCCAGCTTGTTCCGCAACACCTCCAGCAGCGTATCCGCAGGCCGGACCGCCACTTCATGCGCGCTGCCGTTTACGTTGAGTGTGATGATGGTCTTGCCGGACAATTTAAGCATGGCTGCCCTCGCTTTGCCTGAATTCCGCGATGATCTTCTCCGAGGTCTTTTCAAATATGAACTGCCGGTATGCGGCAGAGCCTTCGGTATCGCTCAGCACCGGCTCCGGCAGGTCTGCCATCAGTTCCCTGACGATGTCCATGGGCGGCCGCGCGTCCGTTAATAAGCAGTCTTTGAACCTGAACGGGAACGAGCAGAGCGCGCTGGCCGCAAGCCTTAATGTGCCGCCCGTATTCAGCGCCGCGACTGAAACCAGCGGATACCCGATCTTTTCGGCTTTCGTTTTCTTGATGTGCGCATATGGGTATGCGGCATAGCGCTTATTCAGGCTCACCATGAGTATCAGTTCTCCTGGGTTCAGCTTCCCGTTCATGTTTAATACATCGAAGATCGGCGCTTCGCGTATGCACTGGGCGTTGGCGATATGAATGGTCGCATCCGCAAGCAGGAGAGGCAGCAGCGCCTCATGATAATGTATCGTTCCCGCGAGGTTGCCGCCCAGCGTGAGCTTGCACTGTACGGTGTGGTCGGCGATACGCCCCGCCGCGAGACTCAGCAGGGGATAAAGGCCGCTTTCCCGGATCGTCGCCAGCGTCAGCGCCGCGCCGAAGATAAGCTTTGTGCCGTCCGTGCCGAAATTCTGGCATTCGGGGATTTTCTTGATATCGATTACGGCGTCCGGCCGGATGCTGCCCACGCGCGCCATGCTGATAATTTCGGTGCCGCCGCCGTAATACAGCGGGTTTTTCCATTCCGCTTTCAGGGCGTGGTATATGTCCACCGCTTCCTGCCACGTGTCCGGGAGGTAATAATCAAAATCGTAAGGGATCATCGGCTATCCTCCTGCGGCGAATGGGTGACGGCGTACCACAGCGCCTCATTCGTGATGGGCAGTGCGTCCAGCTGGACTTTTGCGGCTCTGCTCAACGCGTTGGCGAATGCCGCGGGCATGCCGAGTATGCCGTGTTCGCCAAGGCCGCGCGCCCCCAGCGGGCCGCTGATATTGGGCGTTTCCACGAACTCCACGATATAGCGTGGGTTTTCGGCGAAATGCATGACCTTGTAGGTGCGGAAACTGGTGTTTTTGAGCTCGCCGCCTGGCGCGTAGACGCTGGCCTCCCGGGTGGCGTAGCTTAATCCCATGTTCATGGCGCCCATCACCTGGCCGGCAGCCCCTTCGGGATAGATGACGCTGCCGGCGTCCAGCACTGTTGCCGCCCTAACCAGCCGGTAGGTGTGTTCGGTTAAGTCGTATTCGGCTTCCACCGCCTGAGCGCCCACTGTCCAACAGGGCCCGGTCTGGCCTTTGCCCGTTTCCCTGTCCAGATAGGACAGGCGTTTCATAATGAAATGGCCGCGGCCAATCACCGGCCCGCCCAGCGCGTTGCCGCTGCTGTCCTTGACGCCGGATACGATGTCTTTGAAATCCAGATACTTTTGCGGGTTCTCTCTTAAATATGCCATCTCGCTATCGATTTCGATGTCGTCCGGTTTGCATTTGAGCGCCAGCGCGGCGTTGGCTTTCAGCTGCTGTAACGCGTCGTCTGTGGCGGCAAGGACGGCGTTTCCCGCCATGTACGTGGACATGCTGGCCGCCGTTTTCCAGTGCACCGGGTGGGAGTGCGTGTTGACGGTAAGGTTTACCGATACCTTATCGGGGCTGATTTTCAGCCTTTGCGCCAGCAGCCGGGGCAGGGAAGACGTCATGCCCGGGCCGCATTCTATCACGCTGCAGTTTAAGTTGACGGAGCCGTCCGAACAGAACGTCACGATGGCCGAGGACGACGCGTCCGTTGGGGTGGTGGACGTTTTGGTGAAACAGGCCATGCCCTTGGCGCGGACGACGCTGCCGCTGACTTTGGTGCAGATGCCGTTGTCCCATTGCATGATCTCCTTCAGCCGGCTGATGCAGGCTTCGATGTTGCCGAAGTTGCTTTGGGTATAGGTTACCTGCGTGGGCGAATTGTCACCTTCCCGGGCGGCGTTGAGCAGGCGGAGCTGCGCGGGGTCCATACCCAGCCTGTCGGCCAGCTTGTCCATCGTACGCTCGATCGCGAATGTGGACACGCCGTGGCCAAACCCCCTGAACGAGGTGGCATAGACATGGTTGGTGTAAACGCAGACGGAATCGCACTGGATGTGGGGGATGTAATAAACCCCGCCGCAGCTCACCGCCACGGCTTTCGCCATGACTGGCGTGGAATCGGCATAAGCCCCGGAGTCGATGTAATATTCCGCCTGAAGCGCCTGCAGTTTGCCGGTTTTGTCCGCGCCCAGATTCATCACCACTTTCGCGCCGATCTTGCAGGGGGAGGCGTAGAAGCTTTCCTCTCGGGTGTATGCCAGCCGCACTTGCCGGCCGCCCACGGCCCTTGAGGCGATATAGGCCAGCAGCTCGGGATGCGGGTTGATTTTGCCGCCGTAAGCCCCGCCCACGAACGGCACTTCCACGGTGATGTCGTTTTCCGACAGGCTGAAGTATTTCGCGAGCAGGCTTCTTACCGCATGCGGCGCCTGGTTGGCGGTATGAATGACCACTTGCCCGCCGGGAAGTATCTGTGCCCGGGTGTTCCGCGTTTCCAGAAAGGCGTGGCTGGCCTGCGGAATGCGATATTCGGCTTCCACGACCACCGCGCTGTCTTTCCAGCCCTGAGCCATGTCGCCTTTTCTTATTTTCATACGGCTTGCGATATTGGTGTTCTCCTCCGGATACACGTCCGGAACGGCGCGGGCATACTGCATCAGGCCGGGGTGGACCAGCGTGGGCTGGCTGGCCAGCGCATCTTCAATGGTGTTCACAATGGGCAGCGGCTGGTACTCCACCCGGATGTTCCGGGCGGCCTGCGCGGCCTGCCATTCTTCGTCCGCCACCACGATGGCGATGGGCTCGCCGAAATACCGCACCTTTTCGGCTGCCAGTATCGGCATGTCCCGCAGTATCGATCCTGTCAGTACGGCGCTGTCCCGGCCGGTGAGGACGGTATGGACGCCGGGCACGGCCCAGGCTCCCGAAACGTCCACAGAGAGAATATCCGCGTGCGCAAAAACACTGGTCAGCAGCCTGGCCTGAAGGCATGCGGACGGGCAATCGTCGTCGTTATATTTCGCTTTTCCATGGACTTTGAGCCATGCGTCTTTGCGTACCATCGTGCACCGTTTCTTACGAGTTTATTATTCATTATTTCCCGGAAGGGCCGTTTGTTTTCCGGGTTTGATAAAACGGTCAGAATTCTGAGCTTGTTTTCGGATAGTCTGCTTTTTAATTGAGAACAATAATACAAAGAAAAACAGGAGGAATACAGCATGGGTATAATATCGTGGATTGTGCTGGGCACACTGGCAGGTTGGGTCGCCAGCATCATCATGAAGAAGAACCGGCAGATGGGCGCTGGTGCGAATATCCTGGTGGGCATCATCGGCGCTTTCATCGGCGGCTTTTTGATGAATCTGATCGGCGCCAGGGCGGACGTGACGGGATTCAATCTGGAAAGCTTTCTGGTCGCGCTGGTGGGCGCCGTCATTCTTCTGGCGATTATCAACCTGATCAAAAAGGGGACTGCAAGTAAAGAATAATGTGACGTGACAAAGTGTTAGGGTCACCCCGCAGAGCGCAAAACGAAAGCCCGACCTAATTTAAGTCGGGCAATTCTTATATTTCTGTCCTACTGGCTGACAAAAGTAAAGCTCTGCATCATGTGGTTGTGGTTGTCGGCGTATGCGGTCGGGCCGCTGTATTGGTGCACGTGCCCCGGCCCCACCATAACAGGAGCCGATGTGACCAGCGAATACTGATGGTTGTGGCCGTCATCCACGGTGGTATAACCTGCCATGGTGTGGGTATGGCCGGGGAAATCCTCGCTTGGGCTGGTCGTGCCGGAATAATAATGGCTGTGGCCATCGTTATAAGACGTCATGCCTTCGTAATAATGCGTATGCATTGATAGTGTCACCCCTTTAGCAGTATATGAAGGGCAAGGTGTATACGTGTAGCACTTTAAGTTGTTATTGGCAAATAAAAACGCGCAGCAGTGCCGGATTTGTGGATGACTTATGCGCTCAAAAAAGCACATCCCCCGGGGGCATGGCGGGGGGTGCGCTGCAATCATTTATTGTGCCTAATCCTGTATTTCGGAGAGCAGTTCCTCGTACTTTCCCTGGAACAGGATCTTGAGCGGGTTCTTGGGCGGGCCTTCGAGCAGCTTGCCGTCCGTGCTGTAACGCCCGCCGTGAGCGGGGCAATCCCATGTCTTTTCGGCGGAGTTGAAATTGAGCTCGGTGCCCATGTGGGTGCAGGTGATGTCGATAACCGTTACGTTGCCGTTTTCGTCCATGTATATGCCCGCTCTTTCGCCTTTTAAGCGGATAACGCGGCCTTCTCCGGGCTTAAGGCTCTCGATGTCCTGCGTGCCTT
>JBMNOT010000111.1:0-6696 GCA_050943225.1 Christensenellales bacterium
GCTGGTAAGTATGCGCGCCGAAATAATCGCGCTGCGCCTGCATCAGGTTCATGGGCAGCCGGGCTGCGCGCAGGCTGTCATAATAGCAAAGCGCGCTCGCCATGCCGGGCACGGGAATACCGGCCTGAACCGCCGCCGCCACCACGCTGCGCCAATCCTGCTGATAATTGCCCACCGCGTCGCCGAAACCCTCACCCAGCAGCAAATTAGCCAGCGCGGGCTGCCGCTCGTAGGCCGATACGATCCGGTTCAGGAACTGCGCCCGTATGATGCAGCCTCCCCGGAATATCTTAGCGATACCGGCAAGGTTAAGCTCCCAACCATACGCGCCGGAAGCCGCGGACATCAGCCCGAAGCCCTGCGCATAGGCGCATATCTTGCTGGCGTACAGCGCCCGCCGGACGGATTCGACGAAACCATCGCCCACAGCCTGTGCCGCCGCAGGGCCGGGCAAAGCTTTGGATGCTGCCGTGCGCAGCAGCGTCATCGCCGAGAGATACCGCTCGAACACCGCCTCGGTAATCGTCGGCGCCGGTACGCCGAGGTCCAGCGCTTCCTGGCTGGTCCACTTGCCGGTGCCTTTCTGCGCCGCCGCGTCCAGTATCACGTCCACCAGCGGCGCGCCGGTCTCCGGGTCGGTCCTGCCCAGTATATCCGCCGTGATCTCAATAATGTAACTGTTTAGCTCGCCCCTGTTCCAGTCCGCAAATACATCCCGCATTTCGGCGGCGGACATACCCTGCACGTTTTTTAAGATATCGTAGGCCTCGCAGATAAGCTGCATGTCGGCGTACTCAATGCCGTTATGTACCATCTTCACGAAATGGCCGGAGCCGCCTTTGCCGATGTACGTGCAGCAGGGCTCTCCCTCCGCCCTAGCGGAGATATCCCGCAGCATGGGGCCCGCAATATCATAGGCCTCAGCATCGCCGCCCGGCATGATGGCAGGGCCGCGCCGCGCACCCTCTTCGCCGCCGGAAATGCCGGCTCCCAAAAACCGGATGCCCGCAGCCGCCACCTTAATGCAGCGGCGCTCGGTGTCTTTAAAGTACGAATTGCCGCCGTCTATCAGCACATCGTCTTTTTCCAGCAGCGGCAGCAGCTGCCCGATGGTCTGGTCCACCGCCTCGCCCGCCTTCACCATCATGATAACGACGCGCGGCGGCGTGAGCGAACGCACAAAGCTCTCCAGCGTCTCAAAAGCTTCCACAGGCAAGCCGCCCGCTTCATCCGCGGCCTGCCGCGCTTTTTCATAAGTCCGGTTATAAACCGATACCGGGTACCCGTGCTCCGCAATGTTGAGCGCGAGATTCTTCCCCATAACCGCCATGCCGATAACGCCTGTGTGCCGCATATCAGCCCCCCGCCGTATAAATCAGAATGGTACGATTATATCATGATGCCAGTCCCATGTCACCATTATACCCCGCAGCAGCAAAGGCGCCGAAGCGCCAAACTGTCAATAAAATACTTTATATCAATCAGTGGGCAAGACGGGCTCTGCTTCACCCTCAAAAGCCTTGCGTCTTTTGGATCCCCCCAGTATAACTCCAACGTTTTTCGGAGACCCCCAGCCCGCGCAACCATACCTTGCGGCTATATGCAGTTTCGAGGAGCTGCGTATAGCCGGTAAACCAGGGAAAATTAAAGGTTTTCCGCCAAGCTGACGCCGAAGCGCCCGTAAATCTATTGACATGTCACTAATGTTCTTCGATGCTGACCGTTAAGCTGTTTCCAGCCTGCCCGTCGCTGATTTGCAGCATGTCCTCGCCCGTGTTCACCGCAGTAAACATCGCCGCCGCTTCGCCGTAAGGCTCAGAATCCTCCCGGCTCATCAGGCCGCCCAGGCTTTCCGCATCCACGTTATCCGTATTGCTGCCAATCAGCAGCAGCCGCTCGCCCACGCCCAGCCTTATGCGGCTGACCGGCAGCGCCAAAGCCCCGGATGTGGTCTGAATGGGCACGATATACGTCACGCGCAACCCGGACTGCTGCGAGTCGTCCGCCGCCTTTTCCACCGCCACGCCGTCCTGCACCGAGATGTCGCCGCCCGGCAGGCCGTCGCGCGACCACCAAGTCTGGATTGCGTTCGCCCGATAGCCCACAAGCCGGTACCCGATGCAGCCGTGCGCGCTGTCGCCCGATGCAATCAGCAGCATGTCGTAATCCGCGCCGGAAAACGGTATAATCATGGCCGGGTATACGGTGTCGCAATACTCAAACACGCTGGAATACGCCATCTGCTGGCTTCCGTTGCCCGAAAGCTCCCACAGCACCGTCATGATGCCGGGAACCGCGCCGTCATACACCGTTGTGGGAATATGGTTCATGCGGAATTCCTTGTCCTCACCCAATGCCACCGTCTCCGTCGGCACATTGTCCGCCGGCGTATCGTCCGCCTGCACCAAAGCGGAGGGCTGCGCACCCGGCTGCGTGTACTCCGCATGCGGCGGCCACGCCAATAGCGCAAACATCAGAACCGCGGCTATGCCAACAGCCGCCAGGGCCATCCGCCTGACGGCCCGAGGCCGCCACGTCCGCCGGCTTTTGCTCACGGCTTCAGCAGCCAGCTGCGTGAGCGCCGGCATAAAGCTGCTGAAAAAATCACCGGCTTCTTTTTTACCCTGTGTCAGCAAACTGTCCAGTTCCCGCTCGTTCACTTTATCCTTTACCACTCCTCTTGCGAAAGTTTTTTCCTCAAGAGTTCTCTTCCCCGGCACAGCCTCTTTCTCACGTTCTCCTCGCTGATGCCCAGCACCTGCGCGATTTCCGCAGTTTTCATCTCCTCAAAATAATACAGGACGATCACCGTCCGCAGTTTCAGCGGCAGGTCCATCACTTTGCTGAACACCTCGCCGCCCTCGGCAATCTCAAACATCCGGGCTTCGGCGGCGGCGATGACCTCCTCCTCTATGCGCGCGGGCAGCATCCGCCTGAAATAGGCGGATGCTTTATAATCCCGGCACAGGTTCATTGTGATGCGGTATATCCAGGTATAATAGGAACTGTCGCCCCGGAAACGGTCCAGGTGCTTATAGACGCGGCAGAACACCTCCTGGCAGATATCCTCCGCCAGATAACGGTCCCGCACGTGATAATACGCCAGCTTGATCACACAGTCGCCAAAACGCCTAACCAGGTAATTGAGCGTACTCTCCCGTTCGTCTGCTGTTTTGGGGCGCCTGCCTGCGCCCAGCCCTGCCGTTTCCAACATAGCTCTCCGTTTATTCCGCGCGGACCTCCTGCCGCATGAACACCACGTACGACACTCCGAAACAGATCATCGCCAGCGCAATCAACCCCGTCAGGTGCGGCCACACCAAAAGCAGGCTCTGCCCCAGCGGCAGTTCGCCTACAATAGCGTTCTGCTGTTGCAAAGAAAAGCTCACCACATCCAGCGTCCTCACGTTGGGGTCAAGCACTGTTATCACCGCTTCGCTGTAAAGCGTGGAAGGCGACAGCCGCTTGATGAACTGGCTACATCTGTAGTTGTTAAGCACATCGGCCACTGTCGATGTATCCGTCACCGGGAACAGCACATTGGCGATCACGCCAGCCAAAAGGCTCAGGAATATCGCCAGGAACAGCCATACCGCGATGCCCATCAGCGCTGACGTCGCCATATGCCTAAACAGCAGCGAAAATAGCTGCGACAGCGCGAGAAACAGCGCCATATACACCACCGTGAAGAACAGGAATATCACGATGCGCAGCAGCTGCTCCAGCGTGGGCACAAGGCCCAGCGCCGCGATGCCAAAGCCGATCACGAAAAAGCCCAGCGCAAACACCATGATGGCCAGTACCGTCACGCCCGCCCAGAACTTGCCGTTGATCACCGCGTCGCGGTGTACCGGCTGCGCCAGCAGGCGGCTCAGCGTCCGGCGCGAGCGCTCGCCGTTGATAGCGTCAAAGCCCAGCGCCATGCCCACCAGCGGCCCTAGGAACATCAGGAACCAGACGAACGACGGCCATGACGCGCCCTGCTCCGTGAACAGCGACAGCAGTGTATAGCTGGCCGAGTTGCTGCTGTCGCTTATGGCGTCCTGAATACCGTTGTATGCGCCGTATACGCCGGTCAGGCCCAGCACCGTGACCAGCACCAGCACGATGATGAATTTCAGGCTACGGAAATAGTCGCGCACTTCCTTGTAATAGAGGGCGCGGAAGCCGTTTCTCCTGGCCTCCCTGTCGGTGATAACCGGCAGGTCCTGCTTTGCTGTCAGTTCCATTACTGCGCACCCCCTCTCTCAAAATAGCGCCGGTAGATATCGTCCAGGTCGCCGCCCAGCCTCCGCAGGTGCCTTAAGCTGTAGCCCTTCTCCACTGTGGCAGCCACCAGCGCGTCGCGCACATCCTGCTTGGCGCGTATCACGTACAGGCCGCGCTCCCGTTCCACCTCGTCCACACCGGGAATGGCGCGGAGCATCTGCTCCAGCTCGGCGTTATCCGGACGCGCTAAATACTCTATCTCCACGATGTCCTTTGCCCGCGTGGCTTCGCGCAGCGAATCGATGTTGCCACACGCCACCAGCCGGCCGTTCACGAATATGCCTACCCGACTGCAGATCTGCTGCACCTGATAGAGCTGGTGCGAGGATATCAGCACCGTGCGGCGGTCTTTTTCGGACAGTTCCTTGATGAGGCCAAGCAGCTCGTGGACGCCCTCCGGGTCGATACCCAGCGTCGGTTCGTCCAGTATCACCACTTTGGGGTCCTTCATCAGCACGTCCGCAATGCCCAGGCGCTGCCGCATGCCGCGCGAATACGCCCTCACTTTTTTGTCGGCCATGTCCTGCAGGCCCACGCGGTGCAGCAGCATGTCGATGCGCTCCTCAGCCGCCTTGCCGTATATGCCGTTCATCTCGCCGATGAACCGCATGTTCTCCCGACCGGTCATGTCGTTGTAGAACGCCACGTTGTCGGGCAGATAGCCCACAATGCGCTTGACGCCGATGGGATCGCGGGTACAGTCGTGCCCGTATATCGTGGCCTTGCCGCTGCTCGGCTCGGTCAGCCCCAGCAGCAGCAGTATGGTGGTGGTTTTGCCCGCGCCGTTAGGCCCCAGCAGGCCGAAAACCTCCCCTTCCGCGATCTCCAGATTCAGGCGATCCACAGCGACAAGACGGCCGTACTTTTTTGTCAGTCGTTCCGTCTTTAATATTACTTCCGCCATGCTCACCGTCTCCCGAATCTTCTGAACACCAGAACCAGGGCCACCACTACCGCCGCGATGATCACTATACCGACGATTCCCCATACCGTAGAAGTCTTCACGGTCACGCGGAAGTCGGCCTGGCTGCTCGCGAGCGTGGACTTCGCCTGGATGGAAACCACGTAGTCGCCGGTAACAGCGTCTTTTGCGGGCTTGATGGTCGCGGTCACCTGTGCGCTCTGGCCCGCCGGCAGGGTTTCAATGGTATCCTTGTCGAACGTCACCGTCCAGTTGGCGGGAGTCGACTTAGCCGTCAGCGTGATATTGGTAAGGTCGGCATTGCCGATATTCTCTATTTTCAGCGTCACGGTGCTTCCCTGTCCTGCCACCGCATCCACGGAGAGAAGCCCTGTCGGCGTAGTCAGCTTCATGTCGTAGGTGCCGATAATGTGCACCGCAAAATCCAGTTTCAGCGGCGTATCCGTCGAAGTCGCAGTCACCGGAATGATATATTTGCCGGGCTCCACATCGACAGGCGGCGTCACGCCCATCGTGATGGTCTCGCTGCGGCCCGCGTCCAGATTAACGCTGGATATCTGCTGGCTGCCGGAAGTGGTAAATTTCACCTGCCAATCCTGCGGCACCTCGGGGGCAGCCAGGCTGTAGCCCTGCTGGTCACCGCTGTTGTTCTTCAGCGTCATGGAGAAATTGAACGTAGAAGTGCTGGAGCCTGCCAGTTCCTGATACTGAGCGGTCAGCGTATCCTGGGTATACCCCTGCGTGCTGACATTGAGGTCCAACTGCAGGCTGGACACGGCGCCGTTCTGGCCCGTCGCGGTAGCCACGATGGACTGCATACCCTCAGGGGCATCTTCCGGCACCTCCACCACCAGGCTCACCTTGGAGGTGTTGTTATCATCGTCATTGTCCACAAACACACGGCTAACCGGCTTGCTGTTGCCTGTAAAGCGGGCAGTCCAGCCCTCCGGAATCTGGGACAAGGAAAGCGCCACGTTCTGCGGGACGCCCGACTCATTTTTCACAACCAGATCGAAGGTAAACTCCTGACCCGGGCTAACAGTCACGCCGGGATACGTCGTGGAAAGCGTCAGCCCGCCTTCCGCATAGGCAGACCGGTATCCCGCAAAGGGCGAGAGCGCCAGCATCAGCGCCAGCGCGCAGACAAACAGCACGCGCAGCAATGCGCGCCGGGTCGTAGAATTGCCTTGTACAGTACGAAGCATAAGGTTAATTCCTCCTCATATGTTGTGTATATCCTTTATCCGGAATGTTAGACGACTCATCCGAGTCTATTGTGACAAAAACCATATAATTTTATGAAAAATTTTTACTGTTAAGGACACACTGATCAATAAGGCTTTTGCGTTCCCGATATGCAAAACATGGGGATAAAACTCCAATTATCGAGAATATTTATGCCTTATCACCGCCCTTTTTCGGGTGTTTTCCCGAAAAAGGGCGCACTTATCCACTGAATTACGCTGGCTTCTCTCGCCAGCCGCCGCTTCGGGCGCACATCAGCA
>JBMNOT010000112.1:0-6677 GCA_050943225.1 Christensenellales bacterium
TAATCTGCGCTTCCATCCCATTCCAGTTGCGCAATGTAAAAACATGGGCGATCCGCCCATCTCTCAGTGATCCGAATACCATGGGCTCCACAGCACGCCTCCTCATATGTTTGTTGATAACTCTCTATCATTATAGCACCGCGGGCACGCACGAACAAATACCAATAGCCGTTTTTTCGCTTTTTCCGCGGCGGCGCTCGCGTCTGTCCGGCAGACGGGATGAATAAGCATATACGGAAGGAGGGAAGACTTATGACCTTTGGCCCAATCACAGTACGCGAATTGGTGATGGAAGAAACGCTGAATTACAAGGGAGTGCCGGTATTGAAATATACCATCCGGTACCCAGAGTTTTCCTCGGCAGTGTTCCGCATCGCTATCCACGAGATGAACCGGTATTACCATGCGCGCGCCGCCTTGCAGCGCCAGCGCTATCGGCAGCTTTTATATCCGCAGGCTGCGCGGGATTACGATTACGCTGCGTCCCACGATTACCCGTTCCGCCAATACGAAGCGGTGATGACACATACTGTCACGTACAACGAAAACTGCGCCCTCAGCCTTTATGCCGACAACTACCAGTATACCGGCGGCGCGCACGGTACCACCGTCCGCACATCCGACACGTGGAGCTTAAGAAACGCCCTGCGCGTGCCGCTCGCCGTGTTTTTTGCCCCGCCCGTGCCGGTTCCGGCGTTCGTGCTGCAGGCCATAAACGACCAGATCGCTGCGCAGATTGCCGAAGGCACCGGCATGTACTTCGACGACTACGAGAAAAACGTCGAGCAGAGCTTCAACCCGCGCAACTTCTACCTGAGCAACGCCGGCGTGGTGATCTATTTCCAGCAGTATCAGATAGCGCCGTATGCCAGCGGCATCCCGGAATTCACGCTGACGTGGTCTGACGACGTGCGTCCGCCGCAGTGCCGGCCAGCTTGACGCCCCACTTGCCGCACCGGTCGCCCCAGTAAGCCGCCGGCTCTCCGTCGCGCATCAGCGCCACCACCTCGCAGCAGTTGGAACAGCCGTCGCATTCGAAACCCCTGGCAAAGAGCCCGCCCGTCACGCAGCCAAAGCCGAGGAACCGTGTGGGCCCGCTGACTTCGCGGGCCATCAGCGCTGCGCCGCACGCGCCCATCACGTCGTGGTGCGGCGGCACGATGACGGGCACGCCCAGCGCCCTCTCGAATGCCGCCACGATGCCGGCATTGGCAGCGACGCCGCCCTGGAACAGTACGGGCGGTTCTGGCATACGATAATCGGCGAGGTTGTTAAGATAGTTGCGCACCAGCGCCTCGCACAGCCCGGCCACGATATCCTCAATTGCATGGCCCGCCTGCTGTTTGCTGATCATATCCGACTCCGCGAACACCGCGCACCTGCCCGCGATGCGCACCGGCGCCGCGCTGCGCAGCGCGCATGCACCGAACTCCGAAATGGACATGTTCAGGCGCTGCGCCTGCCTGTCCAGGAACGACCCGGTGCCCGCCGCGCATACCGTGTTCATCGCGAAATCTGTAACATAACCGTCCTCGATGCGGATGATCTTGGAATCCTGCCCGCCGATCTCGAGTATGGTGCGCACGCCGGGGCACGCGTGCACTGCCGCAGCTGCGTGCGCCGTGATCTCGTTCTTCACGACATCTGCGCCCACCACCGCCGCAGCCAGCTGCCGGCCGCTGCCCGTCACGCCGTATGCGCTGATGTCGGCGTCGTCAAATTTTTTTGCCAGTTGGGAGAAGCCCTGCCGCAGCGCCTCCAGCGGACGTCCAGCGGTGGGCAGGTACAGCCGCTCAACGAGTTCCCCCGCCGCGTCGGTAACAACGAGGTTAGTGCTGACGGAGCCCACGTCGATGCCCAGCAAAAGCTTTCCTACGCCCATAGTTTTGCCCGCCTTCTCCGTGCTTCCAGCATATCCAGAAACGCTTCGATGCGCGTGTCGTAGCCCGAATCGCCCGTCATCTCGTCTATCACCAGCGTCAGCACCGGCACACCCACCCCGTGCAGCGCCGCTTTGGCGACGATCTCCGGCATGCACCCCATCGGGAATATCTGGATCACGCCGTCCATGCCCAACTGCCTCGCATGCACCGCGTGCGCAATCGTTTCCCGCGCGTGCCCGCCTACGGGAAGGGGCAGGTAAGGCGCCGACCTTTTTTTGACTTCGGGCGAGTTTAAATGCAGCGGCTTGAACACGAGGTCGCGCAGCCACCACGTGGGCGTCAGCAACCGCTCGGTGGACACGCCCATGCGCATCAGCCGCTCCTCGATATTGAGGTTAGCGAACGGCTCGAACATCGAATACACCTCTCCCACGATGGCGACGCGCAGCGGACTTCTGGACGGATCCATCCCGATCCGCCGCATCTGCCGGTGGTACGACTCCAGCACTTTGAGCGCAGACTCCGGCCCGCGGCACGCGCGCATTTCCCGGCGAAACGCTGCCAGCAGGCGAGCGCACGCGCCTGCTTCGCGCTCATACCCCGCCATCTTATACGCCGCCGCGTCCAGCGCATCCGCCAGCGCGAGTATCTGGTAGGCCTGCCCCAGCGCCGCAATTTTGACCCGGCGCGGCGCCTGGCTCGCCTCTGCAATGCGCCCGAACCGCGACAGCAGCGTTTTCATGCCGATCTCGGAGGGCGCGTCAATCACGATCACGTCCGCCGGACGGCTCGCCTGTTTCAGCAGCCGGCTGAACAGCTCGCCGTATTCCCCGAAACGGCACGGGCCGCAGCTGCCTGTCAGCAGTATGGTATCCGCCCCCCGCTCGATAGCGCTCAAAAAGCCGCCCATCATGATTTTGAAGGGCAGGCACATATCCTCGGGCGCAGCCGCCGCGCCGCGCTGCAATGCCGCCCTGTTGTTCTCCGGTATGATGCAGGCAATACCGAAGGCGTCAAACAGTGCCCGCATAGCCATATGTGTATTCCCCAGCCGGGGAATGGTGATCACCATTCGCTTTCCTCCTCCCGAGCATGTCCGCAAACGCCTCCAGACGCGTGTCGAAGCCCGCCGCGCCGGTGTGCTCGTCCAGCTTGAGCGTCATTATCACGGCGCTGCCCGCCGCGTCGCGTATCAGCGCCTCCACCACCGCGTCCACGCCGCAGCCGAATGCAGAAACATAGATGATGCCGTCCACCTTCGCACTCATCAGCAGGTGTAGCCCCGCGCCGTAATACCGCTGCGCGAAATACCAGAACGGCGGCTTGCTGAGCGCAGCCATATGCCTTGCGATATCGCTGTCTGCCACGCGCTCGTGCGTGATCACACCGATGCCCAGCGCATGCAGCTTGCGGATGAGGTCCATGTTGACAAAACGATCATATATATTGTAAGCATGGCCGATCAGCGCAACGGTATACTCATAGCCGCTGTCGCAAAAGCCCGCCTTCCTGTTCTCATGCGCAGCCATCGCCGCCTTCAGCGCAGCATCCCAGCGTCCTTTGGCTCCCACAGCGCGCGCCGCCTGCTTCGCCCAGCCGCTAAGTCCCCCGCACTCCGGCGCGTAAACCGGCGCGTCGACTAGCCGCGTGCCGCCCGCTGCACTCCGGGCCAATTCCGGCAGGCCGCAGAACATCGGGCATATGCTCTGCCTTTTGGTAAGGCGCATCAGCCGCGGCACCAGTATCGCGTCGCACCTGCCGCGGAGCCACGCCACATGCCCGCAGAACAGCTTAACGGGCAGGCACGCTTCGCTTTCGCAGCTGCGCACCCCCGCGTCCAGTATCGACCTATCGGTTTCCGGCGAAAAGACGGTCCTGATGCCCAGCTCCGCGAAAAAAGCACGCGCAAAATCGCCGTAAATACGAAAAAGCAGGCCGTTGGGTATGCCGATTATCATATGATCATCTCCATGGCATTAGATTTCGCCCAGCTCCTTGAAAATATTCACACCGCACCCGCCGCAGCCAAAATACGGAGTATTATCACGTCTATATCCAAATTCATTGTTGACACATAAAGTTAGCTGTGTTAAACTTTTTTCGTGTTAGATCAGGCTAATTTAACCGTAGTCAACACGGATGAGATTAAGGAGTGAATTTCCATGACATTAAAAGAAGCGGCAGTCGGCCAGAGCGTAAAGGTATTAAAGCTGGAAGGCGAAGGCGCTCTCAAACGCCGCATCATGGATATGGGCATCACCAAAGGAACGCAGATCTTGGTGCGCAAGGTTGCGCCGCTGGGAGACCCTATCGAGGTCACGGTGCGCGGCTACGAACTGTCGGTGCGCAAGGCGGACGCCGAAAACATCATTGTTGAAACCATTACGGAATAAATTTGTTTTTTTGCCCATATTGTTAGTCTAGGCTAACTGACGGGATATAAAGGAGGAGTCCATGTCGCTGAAAATTGCGCTGGCTGGCAATCCCAACAGCGGAAAGACAACACTGTTCAACGAGCTTACCGGCAGCACGCAGTATGTGGGCAACTGGCCGGGCGTCACGGTGGAAAAGAAAGAGGGTCGTCTGCGCAGGCACAAGGGCGATGTTGTCATTGTAGACCTGCCAGGCATCTATTCACTGTCGCCGTACACGCTGGAAGAGGTGATCGCGCGGGATTTCATACTGCAGGAAAAGCCGGACGTTATCATCAACATCGTGGACGCTTCCAACCTGGTGCGCAACCTCTACCTCACCACGCAGATCATCGAACTGGGCGTGCCCACCGTGGTGGCGCTCAACATGATCGATATCGTGAAAAAGCGCGGCGATGAAATCGACACCACCGCACTGGAGAAAAGCCTCGGCTGCCCCGTGGTTTCCATCTCAGCAGTCAAGGGCATCGGCCTTGATGAACTGGTGGAAAAAGCGACTTTGGTATCCGGGCGCAAACCTAAGCCGCTTGCTTTCTCGCAGGACGTCGAAAAGGCGCTGGCGCAGATCAGCGAAGCGGCCGCTTCCGAACCGTCTCTTGGCGCTTACAACCCGCGCTGGCTTGCTGTCAAGCTGTTCGAACGCGACGAAGACCTGTTAAAGAAGACCAGCCTGCCGGAGCCGTTAAAAAACCACATCGAAGAGATTATAGCCGCAGCGGAAACCGCTATGGACGACGATGCGGAGAGCATCATCACCAACGAGCGCTACGAAGCCGTGAGCGCCCTGCTCTCAGGCGCTTACATTAAAAAATCTCGCCCGAGGCTTTCCACCTCCGATAAAATTGACCGCGTGATGACGAACCGCTTTTTGGCGCTGCCCATATTCTTCCTCATTATGTGGGGCGTTTACTATGTGTCCATACAGACCGTGGGCGACTGGACCATCGGCTGGATGGAAGAGATCATCGGCTGGGCGTCGAACGGTGTGGCCGGCCTGCTGGAGGGCTGGGGCGCTTCGCCGTGGGTGCTGAGCCTGGTGGTGGACGGCATTCTCGGCGGCGTGGGCAGCGTGCTGGTGTTCGTGCCGCAGCTGATGATACTGTACCTGTTCATCTCGATACTCGAAGACGTGGGCTACATGGCGCGCGTCGCGTTCATCATGGACCGCATATTCCGCCGCTTCGGCCTGTCGGGCAAATCGTTCATCCCAATGCTGATTGGCACCGGCTGCAGCGTGCCAGCCGTAATGGCGTCGCGCACCATCGAGAACGACAACGACCGCAAGATGACCGTCATGCTGACGCCGTTCATCCCGTGCGGCGCCAAACTGCCGGTGTTCGCGCTGTTCGTGGCGATGGTGTTCCGCGAATCGTCCTGGGTGGGCCCGTCGATGTATCTGGTAGGCATCGTTATGGTCATCATATCCGGCCTCATACTCAAGCGGACAAAACTGTTCAGCGGCAAGCCTGCGCCGTTCGTAATGGAGCTGCCGGCCTACAAGCCGCCGCGGCCCAAGGGCGTGCTGATCCATATGTGGGAAAAAGGTAAATCCTTCGTCATCAAAGCCGGTACCGTGATATTCGCAGCTTGCGCTGTGCTGTGGTTCCTGCAGTCGTTCAGCTTCTCGCTCCAGTATCTCGAGCCGGAGCAGATCGACCAGAGCATATTGGCCGGCATCGGCAAGATGATAGCGCCGGTATTTATGCCGCTGGGCTTCGGCAACTGGATGTCCGCCACGGCAGCGATAACGGGCATAGTCGCCAAGGAAGTTGTGGTGTCCACTTTTGCGATGCTGAGCGTGCATACGGCAGTGATGTTCACGCCGGTCACAGCTTATGCTTTCATGGTGTTCGTGCTGCTGGCTGTCCCCTGCGTTGCGGCCATCGGCGCCATCCGCCGCGAGATGGGCAACTGGAAATGGACGCTGATCGCCATCGGGTATCAGACAGGCGTGGCATACGTGATGGGGACTTTGGTCAACCTGATCGGCGGCGCGATATTTCCCAATCTTTCCCCCATTCAGCTCTCCGGCGAGCTGGAAGCCGTCAGCGAAGGCGCTATTACCAGCGTGGCGCTGCTGGAAAACCCGATGGTCTATATTCTTGGGCTCATTCTCGTGGCTGTCGTCGTGATGGGGCTGGCATCGCTCTTAAAGCGTGGCGGCAAAAACCGTCCGCTGGACGGCACCACCTGCAACTACTAACTCGCTGGACTTTCCGAGAGGGGCTGTGCAAACGGCCCTATTAATTTGTCGAAAAACCTGCGGTTTTCCGCCAGTTTACCTATTTTTCGTAGTTCCTCGCACTTCGAAACTACGAAAAATCGCAAGGGGTGGGCTGCGCGGGCAAAGCCCGCGCAGCCC
>JBMNOT010000113.1:0-6668 GCA_050943225.1 Christensenellales bacterium
ATGGCACAGAATCAACGTTCAAGACCGGGGTCGCTCCGAAGAGCGGAGAGTCCGGCGAAGATTCCGCGCCTAAGCTTAGTATACTGAAAAAGCTGGTAAATTACAAGGCAAGTTTGCATTACTAATTCTACGTTCCACTACATCCGTTTAGTGACGAGCCATATGATCGAATACAGCGAAGATTGGTCTGCTTGTAAAGCCTATATTACCCCAGAGAAAATCGCGCTCATTAAGGAGGAACGGCAGATGGCTGCGTGCGTTTCGCCATTAGTTCTTCCTTATCATCTCTAAACCTCTCTACATCACATTCTAACATGCTAATTGGGAAGATTATCTTTTGGTATGGGCTGTCAAATATTTCGTCAATATATGAATCTGTCATTTTTAATAATACTAAGGATATGCTGATTTAATCGGGCAAAACAGGGTGAAACGTGGTAGAATAGAGAAAACGCATTGAGGCCACGCAAATGAAACAGCAAACCTTCACGGATATCGAATACTCAAATCGACGCAAGAAAACCAAACGGGACGAATTTCTTGGAATTATGAACGAGATCATCCCTTTGGAGGAGTGGGTCGCACTCATAAAGCCTTATTATCTTGGAAGGATATGTGCTGGAAAATACCCCCGCTATTTATGGTGTTGGCGATAGTGCTGTATTGAAAGCAATCTTCCATAATGAGTCGCTCGAAGATGAAATGGTTATCAGAATTGCCTCCAAAGAATGGTTCCATAGCCATGAGGAAGAAAGCACTGAGTTGGACACCATTTATTACCGAGAAACGATAGATAGGGCTGGAAGCTATATCTATTTTGAAGGCGGGGATACTATTGTCTCTTGTTCGTTTTCTATAAGGGATATTGCCCAAATCGACGGCTTCCAGGATATGGTCAATTCAGCGGAACAGATCATCGGTTATTTCGGCGAATAGAGCTTATCAACATTTGTACCTAACAACTGTTTATAGACAAACAAATACCAAAAAAGACCGTTGATTGCGCCGTGTGCGTACAGTTAGCGGTCTTTTTTACCCAAACACGGGAAAGGAGCGACTACCCATGACAAAACCGAAAGAGAAAAGCAAAGAAGAACCATTTGCCGAAATCGAGTAAAACAAAAAGAAAATCCGGCAGTATCAGAACAGGGAGAATACATTCATATTATTATCTTTCTTGTTATTTATCAGATTTTTCTTTTTGTTTATTCTCAGCTTTTTCTTGTTCATTAAAATCCTTAATAGCACCTAAGACGGATTCCTTCTTTTCAAATGACTCTGCCAAACATTTTCACTAAAAATAAGGAAAAAGCAAACGATTACCCACAAAGCAAACCTTTACTCAAAAAGCAAACGATTACCTCACAAAGCAAACCTTTGCTTTTGAGGCAGTCCGCTGCAACTCCAAAAACAAGAAAAACCCGTCCCGAAAATGACTCCGGGGCGGGTTTCTTTATGAGGCAGAAGGCTCAAAACCCCTTGAAATCAAGGAGTTTCAGGCGAAAAAGAAAAGCAGATTTTTCTATCAAAATCTGCTATCTTATCTGGTGGAGGCGAGGGGAGTCGAACCCCTGTCCGAAGGTCCCAAAGTCAGACTTTCTCCGGGTGCAGAGCGTGTATTTAAACCGTTTCCCTCCGCACACCCCCACGCTCAGGGGCATGCTTTCGGTAGCTTCATGATACCCTTCCTCCGCTCAAAGCTTTGCGGAGGCGGTTCCCCTAGCTGATGATACCCCGGACCCGGCGATTAGGGTGCCGCCGGCAGGGCATTACGCTGACTTACGCAGCGTAAGCAAGTTCAGTGTTGTCTGCAACTAATTTTAATTCCGGCTTTTTAACGCAGCACTCCGGAACTGCGACCCGCTTATCCGGCTCCGGCCAACCCCCGTCGAAAGCCAAAACACGCCCCCACGGTTGCTGCCCAAACCGAACTGTTATCTTACCATCTTGGTGGCAATTTCCCTGGCACGCTGGGCGTCGCGCTCCGCAATGCTCTGCCGTTTGTCATACAGCTTCTTGCCGCGCGCAACGCCGATCTCCAGCTTTACTTTGCCCTGCTTTAAGTATACCGTCAGCGGCACCAGCGTCAAGCCTCTCTGTGTAACCAAACTGTAAAGTTTCGCGATCTCGCGCTTGTGCAGCAGCAGCTTTCTCTTCCGAAGCGGATCCTGGTTGAAAATACTGCCCTTCTCATAAGGGCTCACGTGCATCCCCACAACAAACGCTTCATTATTGACTATGCGCACGTACGCATCCCGGATGTTCGCCTTGCCGGCGCGTATCGATTTTACCTCGCTGCCCACCAGCGCGATGCCAGCCTCCAGCGTCTCATCGAGGAAATAATCGTGATACGCCTTTTTGTTTTTGATCAGCACCTTTATGCCATCGCTCACAAAATCCACCCCCCATCGTGGCCAAAAGCCATCATGGGCCACAATCAACACATCACACCGGCTCAAACTCAATGCGGGGCGGATACACGCTGACGCTCACCAGCCGCACACATATACTATCCCCCAGGCTGATCCTTTTGCGCGTACGCTCACCCACAACGCAGTACATTTTCTCGTTGTAAACATAGTAGTCGTCCTGCAAGGACGATAATGGTACCACACCCTCAACGGTGTTGTCAAGCTGAACAAAAAATACGTTTCTGGATACGCCGCTGACCACGCCGTCAAACTCCTGGCCTTCCTTGCCGTACATGAATTCGGCTTTCTTCATATCGTCCGCCGCCCGCTCTGCCTCCATGGCTACGCGCTCCCGGATGCTGGACTGGCGCGCAATCTCGCTCACGCGGGCCTCCATTGATTCAATGACTCTTTGAGTCATCTTTCCAGCAATGTCGGTCTTGATGATGCGGTGTATCGCCAGGTCGGGATACCGCCGTATCGGCGAGGTAAAGTGGCAGTAATACGGAAAGCTCAGGCCGAAATGCCCCTTGCACTCCGGGCTGTATTCCGCTTTCCGCAGCGACCGCAGCATGATCTGGCTCACGATATTCTCGTGCGGCGTCCCCTTGATCTCATTCAGAATCTGCTGCAGCACTTTGGGGTGAACGGACTGCATTTTTCCCTTCACCTTGCCGAAGTTGGCGTAAAACGCGAAAAACATCTGCATCTTTTCATCAGCCGGCTGCTCGTGAACGCGGTACACAAACGGCAGCTGCCGCCAGTAATACGTCTCCGCCACCGTCTTATTGGCCGCCAGCATGAACTCCTCAATGAGGCGTTCCGCTTCGCCCCGGTCGCGCGGCCCCACGCCAACCACGCGTCCCTGCTCATCATACGAAAACGCGGGCTCGTCCAGGTCGAAGTCGATGCTGCCCTTCTCCTCGCGGCGCTGGCGCAGTATCGCCGCCAGCTCGCGCATCTCCAGCAGGTCTTCCAGAATATCCGCGTATCTCTCGCGCAGCGACTCGTCGCCCTTAAACAGCGCGTTCACATCCGAATACGTCAGCCGGTGCTTCGAGCGGATCAGGCTCTGGACAATACGCGAGTCGATGATATGCCCGCGCTCGTCCAGCGTCATGATGCAAGACAGCGTCAGCTTGTCCGTCCCGGCGGACAGCGAACAGGCACCGTTGGACAGCGCTTTGGGCAGCATGGGAATCACGGTATCGGCCAGGTACACGCTGGTGCCGCGCTTTAACGCTTC
The DNA here is from genome assembly GCA_050943225.1 of Christensenellales bacterium. Taxonomy (GTDB): domain Bacteria; phylum Bacillota; class Clostridia; order Christensenellales; family SZUA-584; genus SZUA-584. Next base: position 3,658 of record JBMNOT010000113.1, read on the forward strand.
CCTGTCCAGCTTGCTGCCTTCCGCCACGTAATGCGCCACGTCCGCGATGTGCACGCCCAGTTCCCATCCGTTGTCCAGCCGGCGGATGGATACCGCGTCGTCCAGGTCCTTCGCATCAGCGCCGTCGATGGTGAACACGCTGCGGCCTCGCCAGTCCTCGCGGCTCTCCGCGCTGATCTCGCGCGCCGCCGCGCGCTCCGCCTCTTCCTGCACCTCTTCCGGGAATTCCTCCGGCAGGTCGTACTGCCGGATCAGGCTTTTCAGCTCAACCTCCGCCACGCCCGCAAGGCCCAGCACCTCCACGATGCGTCCCTCCGCAGGTTCGCCGCCCCGGGCGCGCCTCTTGATCTCCACGACCACTTTGGTGCCGTCCTTCGCACCTTCCACGCCCTTTTTCGAGACGCGCACATCGTCAAACCGTTCGTCATCCGGCCGCACGTAACGCCCCACCAGCGTGCCCACCAGTCGTGTCTGGTTCTGCTCAACTATTTTAACGACCACGCCCTCGCGCTTGCGGTCGGTTTCCGCGGGGCTTAGCTGCCTTGCCACCACCAGGTCGCCGTGCATCGCGCCGCCCTTGTTTTCCTCGGATATGTATATATCGCCCTCGGCGTCCGGCAGAAACGCAAAACCCGCCTTCTTGACGTCCAGCCGGCCCGCGTACAGCCCAAACCGGCTGCCAGGCAGGAACAGCTTGCCCTTTTTCGTCCGCAGGACCTTACCCTCGGCAATCAGCTGCCCCAAAGCCTCGCGCGCCGCCGCAGGGTCCTCGTCCGGCGCCAGGCTTTCCAGCAGCTCGTCAAAATCCATCTTTTTATCGTGCGAGCCCAGCTCGTCGATGATCCATTCGCTGATATTCAAATCGTACTCCTCTTATCGCATGCTTTTTGTCTATAGATTATGCAAACTCGTGCCTTTCCTTACAACATCGTGCGCCGCATCGAGCACCATACCAAAAACGCCCTCCCGCAATCTCCGGAAAGGCGTCATCAGCACAAGTATCCTTTTGTCCGCAACGACCGCTACCCGCATCCTCTATTGCACGTTGGGCATCACGTATACCTGGATCAGCACCAGAGCAACCGCCAATACCATGATCCCCACTGCCGCAATCTTGGTCAGCTTCTTGAGCGTTCCCTCATATGTTTTGGCTTTGCTCTTGCCCAAAAAGGTTTCCGCAGCGCCGCTGATGTCGCCAGTCAGCCCGGCGCTCTTGCCCGACTGAAGCAGCACAACAGCGATCATAAACAGCGAGAACAGACAAAGTATTATTTCAATAATAAGCACTACTGTGGCCATTTTAACCTCCAATAAATCTACAGCAGGGGTATTTTATCACGCGACCTGCGAAAAAGCAAGTAAAATAATTACTCCCGAACCTGCGGAGCGCCGGATTTCCGCCGCACTGTGCGCCATCTTTTTTGCCCCATATTCACGGCCAAAAAGGCGTTGACATTCTAAGTTAGTTGTGTTAAACTTTCATTAGTTAGAAAAGGCTAACTATAACTCGTGACGAAAGGAGAGCCGATATGCCCCTGACTCTGGTCAAAGAAGGCGAAAAGGTCTGTATCAAAAAAATATCCGGCAAGGACGATACTATCCGCTTCCTGAACCGTTTGGGGTTTGTGGAAGGCGAGCAGATTTCCGTCGTCTCGCGGGTTTCGGGGAACCTTATCGTCAATGTCAAGGATACCCGCGTGGCGCTTGACCGGAGCCTGGCCAACCGTATCGTGGTATAGGGCAAGGTTGCTTAGAGTTTGCACAATGCCAGGCTTATAATGGTTGATACTTGGATGCAGACGGCATCCAAAAATTTGGCCCAAAAAGTTAGCCTGCGCTAATATAGGAGGGTGGGCCTCATGAGTTGGATCGATTTTGTCATACTGGCCGTTATCGCAGCGGCATTGGTTCTGGTGGTGGTCCGGTTCGTCCGGCGCCGGCGCGCAGGCGGGTCCCCCTGCGCGGGGTGCAGCTACTGTCAACATACCGATGCTTGCCCCTGCGCCGCCGAAGACGACGCTCGCACATAATCTTTCCTCTTCTAAATATCTACACTATATAAGCTCCTTCGGGAGCTTTTTGCTTGGTGAAAAAGAACTTTATTGATACTCAGAGAGTTCCTCCGAAAGCTTTTATGCTGAAATAGCCCTCCCGTTTCACTCAACAAAACGGAGGGCTATTTGAAAGGAATGGCTCACTCCTTGGATTGTTTGAGTATGCGGCGCACCATATCCGTGTACTTCTCGCACAGCTCTGCGGCAAACTCCTCGGTATCCGCCTCGGTGCGGATGATGATAGAGGGTCTGGTGGCATGCGGACAGATATAGCCGTAGCCGCCCGCCACGTCTAGGCGCAGGCCTTCGCTGGCCATTGCGTTCCCCTGCGCATACACCCCGCCAATCACGCGGCCGATGTCCTCCCAGTCGCAGCCCACCGCCTTAATCCTGATGCGCGGCGGCTCGATCAGCGCGCCCACCTCATGGGCCAAAAGGCCGGTGCGAGCCAGATGTTCTGCAAACCGGCACAGCATGAATATGCCGTCGTACAATATGCGGCGGGCATCCACCGCCAGCGACGCTGCGGCTTCCTCTTCGGACGCAAAGGAATACCTCAGCCCCAGCGAGTCCGCCACGCTGATCACGCCGCGCGTCACGCTGGACGGCAGCAGGATCTCGCTCCCCGTCATGCCGTTCATCACCAGATAATAGCCGAGTGTGCGGCACTCTTCCGCTCCGAGCACCCGGCCGTCCAGCAGGTAAAGCGCTGCTGCCTGGCCGTTTTTGGACATACGCACGCCAAACGACGCTTCTTCGTCCTGCACTGCACGGCCCACGGCATCTCCGAAAAAGCGAGTGACGCGCGCGCCGCACGCTTCCAGCGCTTTCGCCGCCAGCGCGTCCGCGTCCCGGCCGCCCGCCACCACCACTTTTAAGCCCGCTGCCTTCACTACGCTCCAGTCCACGCTCTGCGTAATGGAGTTAAGGTAAAACTGGTCCGCCAGGTCCACCCAT
>JBMNOT010000114.1:0-6667 GCA_050943225.1 Christensenellales bacterium
ACCTGGTCGACCAGCGATGAGAATGTGGCGACTGTGGACGCTGACGGGCTGGTGACCGCCAAGGCGGAAGGCACGGCGCAGATCAGCTTTACCGCGAGCGCGTTTACCGGCGTCTGCGAGGTTACCGTGAGGTCTCCCTTTACAGTGACGCTGGACAGGCATGCTGTAACGCTCGCGGTGTCGGATAAACTGAAGCTTCATGCTGCTGTGGACAAAGGTACGGCAACGCTGAACTGGGCAAGCAGTGATGAGGCTGTGGCTAAAGTCAGTGAAGATGGCAAAGTAACTGCAAAGTCGCCCGGAGAGGCTGTTATCACGGTGTATGCGGGGTTCGGCGTGTCGGATTCCTGCACGGTAAAGGTTGTACCGCGGGAAATCAGCGCTGCTTCCTGTTATCAGGTGGACCGCAGCTCCGACCAACTGCTGGGCCCGCGGGTGAATACAACCGTCAGTGAGATGATTTCCAACCTGAACCTTGACGAGAGCCTGCTACGCATCGATGACAAGAACGACGATGAGGATACCCGTGGTCTGGTGAAAACCGGCATGACGGTGAGCCTGGTGGTGGATGGCGAGGTAAGAGACCAGCTGACCGTCAAAGTGTTGGGCGACCTGGACGGCGACGGCAAGCTGGGCATCTACGAATACACACGCGCGCGCGTCACCCTGCTGGGGCTCAGCAGTATGTCTGATGCGGACAAGGCGCTGTTGGACTTAAACAGCGACGGGAAACTCAGCATCACGGATTATATACTCATGCGCCTTCATATACTCAAGCTCAATATCGGATGGGACGGCCGGGACGGCTTCCCGGACATACAGCCGTCGTTTTCCACTCTGATGCCCGCCGGATGCAACACGGTCACCATTTCCTGGAATGCGGTGGAAAGCGCTGCGGGATATGAGATCTACCGGTCAACTTCGGCATCGGGGACGTACACGCTAATAGCCAGCGTCGGGCGCAACGTATTCAGCTATACCGATTCCAACCTGTACGGAGACACCACCTATTATTACAAGGTGCGCGCGTATAAGACCGTGGGGCCGATAAGGCTGGATACGCTGTATTCTGAGGCCAGGAGTGTCAAAGCGCCGGGGTATACGATATATTACCAGGGCGATTCGCGCTGGGGCTTCTCCTCTTCGGTGCGCAAGAAGGCCTGTGTGATCACCGCCTATGCCATCACGATCAACAACATGGGCATCCCGTGCACGCCGCCGGACGTTTACAGGTCCAACGGCAACCAGACCCCGATGAAAATGGCAAACCTCCAGAAAAACTTCGGCGTAAAGGCGGTTTGCGCGCTGCCTGCGGGTTCACCATACTTATCATCCTTCGACGGGCATAAGACGTACATAAAGAGCCCGTCCACCAACTATGAAGCGGCTGTCAAGCAAGCTTTGGCCCTGCATCCCGAGGGCGTGATACTGTACTTCAAGAAGGGCAGCGAAGCGCACGCCATCGTGGCCTGCAAGATATCGGGCGGCACGATTTATTACAGCGACCCGGGCCGCAACCGCGATTATCTGGTGGACTTCGCGAATACCTGGTGCAAGAAAGGGCACAGCATGAGCTACAAGCACCTGGTGGAGATGGTTGCGCTGGACAGAGTATAACGCATAAAGAGCCAGTAAGAGGTGCGGAAAAGTATCCCGCACCTTTTTATATGGACCAGGCAGCCTGGCGGCACTGTTTTGTGAAGGCTGCTGCGCTGAAGGCCTCGTTGCCGGGAAAGTATTTGCACGGCTATTTATTCCTCCTTATGGTTTAACCGGCTCTGGCAGAAACAGTTGGCTTCGCCTGGTACAGAAACGAGCGCAGGGCAATACGCATATTACAAAACAGGAGGCAAAAGATGAAACTGTGATTTGTGAGCGCTATTCTTCAGGAGTATTCCTTTGAACAGGTGATCGATTTTGCGGCGGACAACGGCATGGACTGCGTGGAGATCATGTGCTGGCCCAAAGGCAAGGCAGAGCGCAGGTATGCAGGCGTCACGCACATCGACGTGGACACGCTGGACAAGGACAAGGCGGCGTACATCAACGATTATTTGGCGAAGAAAGGCGTCATCATCTCGGCGCTGGGGTATTACCCCAACCCGCTGGATGCGGATTTAAAGCAGCGCAGCGTGTTCATTGAGCATATCAAGAAGTGCATCCGGGGCGCGGCGCTGCTGGGCCTGAAAAACTTCAACACGTTCATCGGCAAGAACCTCGCCTCTTCGCCGCACATGTGGCGCGAGATATTCGGGTATATCGACAGCCCCAACCTCGGGCTCAATTACGACCCGTCGCATCTGGTGTGGCAGCGGATGGACTATATCAAGCCGATATACGAGTTTAAGGACAAGATATTCCACTTTCACATCAAAGACGCGAAATTCTATCAGGACAGGTACAACGAGGTGGGCATATTTGCAGCGCCGCTGGATTACCAGGAGCCCAAGCTGCCCGGTCTAGGCGACGTCGACTGGGGTAAAACCATCTCGGCGCTGACGGACATCCGCTACAAGGGCTGCGCGGTGATCGAGGTGGAGGACAGGGCGTTTGAGGATACGCTGGAAGACAGGCTGTACTCCATCCTGCTGTCCAAGCGCTATATGAGCCAGTTCATTTAACATTCGGGGAGGCGTATTTAAGAGTTTTCACTGAAGCCAGTCGTACCGATAAGCCTGCCGTTTTGGCGGGCTTTTTGCTTTGCCGTTTTGGCTTCCGCACTGCGGGTGCGACTTTACACAAAGCAAGCAGGCGTGGAATAATAATACTTTTGCAAGAAATAATTTCAAATAAAGCCACAAAAACTATTGATTTTTTGATATGAGTGTATTATATTATCCGTAGGTCAAAGAAGGTCAAAGTCATATCCGTGTACAGAGTTGGACTCCCGGTATCGGCCGGGGCATGGGAAAGGAGGGATATGGCAGCATGCAATACAAGGACTACTATGCGATACTCGGCGTAGACAAGACGGCGTCTAAGGAAGAGATCAAGAAGGCGTACCGCAAGCTCGCGAAGCAGTACCATCCCGACGCCAACAAGGGCGACAAGAGCTCGGAAGAGAAGTTCAAGGACATCAGCGAGGCGTACGAGGTGCTGAGCGACGACGAGAAGCGCAAAAAATACGATATGTTCGGCAGCCAGGCGCAGTACGCGCACGGCATGGATTTCGACCCGTCGCAGTTCGGGTGGAACGTGCATTACTCGACCGCGGGCAACGGCAGCCGCAGCGACTTCTTCAACATGTTTTTCTCAGACGCGTTTGACTTATCGTCGCTGTTCGGCGGGGCGCGGGCCGGGCGCACCACGACGCGCGTATTTCGGAACGACGACCTCTCCGACCTGTTCGGCGGGGCAGCCGGCCGCGCATCGCACAGGCACGACGGCCGGCATATAGAGACGGAGATTAAAATAACGCCGGAGGAAGGCGCGGCGGGCACCGAAAAGCGCATCTCGCTCCAGACGGAGACGGGCACGCGCACTATCCACTTCAAGGTACCCAAGGGCGTGCGGGACGGCGGGACTATACGGCTGAAAGGACAGGGCCACCCCGGCATAGGCGGCGGCCAGGCGGGCGACCTTAGGCTGACGGTGAGACTGAAGGGCGGCAGGTTTGCTTTCGAGGACGGGCAGCTGGTGCTGCCGCTGGATTTGTATCCGTGGGATGCGGCGCTGGGCGCGAAAAAGACGGTGGATACGCTGGACGGGCGCATCGCGGTCAACATCCCCGCGGGTGTGCAGACGGGCAGCAAGGTCCGCATCGCGGGCAAGGGCTATCCCAGCCGGGACGGTACCCGCGGCGACCTGTACCTCAAGCTGCGCCTGATTAACCCCGTATACCTGACTTCAGAGCAGAAGGCGCTGTACGAAAGGCTGAGAGCAACTGTTGAGTAGGCGGCGGGGGTTGCAAAGAGGATAGGATTGTATGCCCCCGCTTTTTGAATACATGAAGGGTTTTTTCGCGGAATTCCAAAGGAATTCGTTCCCTCTGGGAGGGTATGGGGCAAAGCCCCTCGGGTTTAAAAGCATAAACGAAGGGAGGAATCATTTATGAATATGGATAGATTGACAGAAAAAGCGATGGCCGCGGTAGCCGCGGCGCAGGAGGCGGGCATCAGGCGGAGCCACCAGCAGGTAGACGGCGAGCACCTGCACTACGCGCTGGCGTCGCAGCAGGACGGCCTTATTACTAAGCTGCTGGGATATATGGGCATCGACACGGCGCTGTATTTGAGCAGCCTGGAAAACGAGCTGAACAAGCTGCCCAAGGTGCAGGGCGCGTCGGCGTCGGTGTACGCTTCCCGGCGCTTTACTGAATTGCTGGTGAAGGCGCAGGACGAGGCCAAGCGCTTCAAGGACGAATACACCGGCGTGGAGCACCTCTATATCGCGCTGCTCAAAGAGCGCGGCACGCCGTCCGCCAACATTTTCAGGCAGTATGGTATCACGCTGGAGAACTTTATGCAGGCGCTCACCAAGGTGCGCGGCAACCAGCGCGTGACTTCGCAGAACCCCGAAGAGACGTACGACTCGCTCAAGCGTTTCGGGCGCGACCTGGTGGAGATGGCGAAGAAGGGCAAAATCGACCCGGTAATCGGGCGTGACGGCGAGATCCGCCGCGCGATACGCATACTGTCGCGCCGCACCAAGAACAACCCGGTGCTCATCGGCGAGCCGGGCGTGGGCAAAACCGCTGTGGTGGAAGGCCTTGCGCAGCGCATACTGGCGGGCGACGTGCCCGAGGGCCTCAAGGACAAGACGATATTTGCGCTGGACATGGGCGCGCTGATTGCGGGCGCCAAGTACCGCGGCGAGTTTGAAGAGCGCTTAAAAGCGGTGCTGGAGGAAGTCAACAAGAGCGACGGGCGCATCATACTGTTCATCGACGAGCTGCACAATATCGTGGGCGCGGGCAAGGCCGAAGGCGCGATGGACGCGGGCAACATATTAAAGCCCATGCTGGCCCGGGGCGAGCTGCACTGCATCGGCGCGACCACGCTGGACGAGTACCGCAAATACATCGAGAAGGACGCGGCGCTGGAGCGGCGGTTCCAGCCCATACTGGTGGAGCCGCCGACGGTGGAGGATACCATCTCCATACTGCGCGGCTTAAAAGAGCGCTTCGAGATACACCACGGCGTGAAGATTACCAACAGCGCGCTGATCGCGTGCGCGGTGCTGTCTGACAGGTACATATCCGACCGTTTCCTGCCCGACAAGGCGATTGACCTGATGGACGAGGCGGCGGCGATGATCCGCACCGAAATCGACAGCATGCCCTCCGAGCTGGACGAGATATCGCGGCGCGTGATGCAGCTGGAAATCGAGCGGCAGGCGCTGAAGAAGGAGGACGACCCGGCGTCCCAAGCGCGCCTGGAAGCGCTGGAGAAGGAACTGGCGGCGCAGAAGGAGCAGGCCGACAAGCTGAAAGCCCAGTGGGAGCTGGAGAAAGTGGCGCTCACGCGGGAGAAGGAGCTCAAGCAGCGGATCGAGGAAGTGCGCCGGCAGGTGGACGAGGCCAAGCGGCGCTACGACCTGGAACTGGCGGCAAAGCTGGAGTACGGCGAGCTGCCCGTATTGCAGCGGCAGCTGGAGGAACAGCGCCGCCTGAACGCCCAGAAGCAGAACGTGCTGCTTAAGGAGGAGGTCACCGAGGAGGAGATCGCCGAGATCGTGTCGCGCTGGACGGGCATACCGGTGTCCAAGCTGGTCGAGAAGGAGAGAGACAAGCTGCTGGGGCTGGAGGGCATACTCCACAAGCGGGTTATCGGCCAGGACGAGGCGGTGACCGCGGTCAGCGAGGCCGTCATCCGCGCGCGCTCCGGTCTGAAGGACCCCAAGCGCCCCATCGGTTCGTTCATATTCCTGGGGCCTACGGGCGTGGGCAAGACGGAGCTGGCTCGCGCTCTGGCCGAGGCGCTGTTTGACAGCGAGGAGAACATGGTGCACATCGACATGAGCGAGTACATGGAGAAGCATTCGGTGGCACGGCTGATCGGCGCACCTCCGGGATACGTGGGCTACGACGAAGGCGGGCAGCTTACCGAGGCGGTGCGCCGCCGGCCTTACTGCGTTATACTGTTTGACGAGATCGAAAAGGCGCACCACGACGTGTTCAACGTGCTGCTGCAGCTGCTGGACGACGGGCGGCTGACCGACAGCCAGGGCAGGACGGTGAACTTCAAGAACACCGTGGTGATCATGACGAGCAACATCGGCAGCGAATACCTGCTCTCCGGCATCGACGCGCAGGGCAACCTGTCCGACAAGGCCCGCAACATGGTGATGAGCGACCTCACGCGGCATTTCCGCCCTGAGTTTTTGAACCGCGTGAACGATATCGTGATGTTCCGCCCGCTGACGAAGGACGACATCATCAAGATCATCGACCTCGCCGTGGCGCAGATTCAGAAGCGGCTGGACGAGCGGATGATAAGCCTCAAGCTGTCGGACGCGGCAAAGCAGCTGATTGCCGACAAGGCGTATACGCCGGTGTACGGCGCGCGGCCGGTGAAGCGATATCTCCAGAAGGAGATCGAGACGCAGCTCGGCCGCATGCTGGTGGCGGGCTCCATTTCGGACGGCGACATCGCTTTGGTGGACGCGGACGGCGGCCAGCTGAAGATAACGGTGGGGTAAGAGAGATTGGGCTAAGGGTGCGGGGGCG
>JBMNOT010000003.1:0-34363 GCA_050943225.1 Christensenellales bacterium
CCGCCAAAAAACAGACCGGGGTCAGCTCGTTGCTGCTTGGATACTATGAAGGGGGCGAGCTGGTCTACGCGGGTCGGGCGGGCACCGGATTTACGGCTCGGACCATGCGCGAGCTTGAGGAGAAGTTTCGGGCCATCATCCGCTCTGTTTCGCCGTTTAGAGACGCGTCGAAGCCCCGGAAAGACGAGAAAACAATCTGGCTGGAGCCTGTCTTGGTGGCGCAGGTTAGGTTCGCGGAGTGGACGCAAAGCGGCACATTGCGGCAGGCGAGCTTTAAAGGGCTGCGGGAAGACAAAAACCCGAAAGATGTCAGAAGGGAGAATGGCGACGTGGAAACGGGAGCGCAGCACGAGGAGGAAAAACGGATGGAAACAAAGCGGACGAGCGTCACGATTCATGGAGTCAGGATCAGCAGCCCGGACAAGGCCATGTATTCAGACCCCGTCATCACAAAGCAGGAGGTCGCGGAATACTATTCCGCCGTGGCGGAACGCATGCTCCCGTACGTCGGCAACAGGATACTCAGCATCATCCGCTGCCCTAAGAGCATATCCGGACAGTGCTTTTATAAGAAGCATCCCGGGCCGGGCTCCAAGGGCGTGATCAATGTGCCACTGGAGAAGGACGGGGAAACCAAGTACTATTTTTATATCGACAATGTATTCGGGCTAATTTCCGAGGTGCAGATGGGCACGCTGGAGTTTCATATCTGGGGGAGCCGCGTGAGCCAGCTGGAGCTGCCCGATATGATGGTATTCGACCTGGACCCGGGGGAGGGGCTGGGGCTGGACAAAATCCGCGAGGGCGTGCGGGACTTAAAACGTTTGCTGGACGAACTGGCGCTGGTGTCGTACCTGAAGACGAGCGGCGGCAAAGGCTATCATGTTGTGGTGCCGCTGCAGCCTTCGGTGGGTTGGGAGGCTTTCAGCGAATTTGCCAAGCGCATTGCGGAAGTGATGGAGCAGCGCTGGCCGGACCGTTACACCAGCAACATCCGGAAGGACAAGCGGCAGGGCAAAATATTCATCGACTGGATAAGAAACAGCCGGGGCGCCACCAGTATAGCCCCGTATTCGCTGCGGGCGAGGCCGGGCGCTCCGGTTTCCATGCCCATCTCTTATGAGGAACTGGATAATATTGCGCCGGACGGCGTCAACCTTCACGGCGCTTTGCAGAGAATCGCAAACAGAGACCCTTGGCAGGGCTTTTTTCGACGTTAAACAGCGGATAAAGGGGGAAAAGCTGTAACCTACTGCGGACGTAAAATCATATACGGTCCGGAAATGCGCCATAAGCTGCGCCATAAGCTGGTAAACAGTATCTATTTCCCGCGGCAATCCCGTATAAAAGGAAGAGACCGCCGAATCGCTTCAGCAGCCTCTTCCCAAACCCTTCAAACCCCGATGTCTTGCCTGAGATGTCAGTCCTGATGTCTTCCCGGATGCCAGCCTGATGTCTTTTCCCGCTGTTATCTCCTGATATCTTTACCGGATGTCCATTCCTGATGTCTTTTTCCGCTGTTATCTCCTGATGTCATACCATCGTTGCCTGAACAAAGCTGTCATCACTGATGCCTGATGGTGCCGGTGGTCGGATTCGAACCGACACGGTATCGCTACCAACGGATTTTGAGTCCGTCACGTCTGCCAATTCCATCACACCGGCATGTTTTCAACTATGTAAATATAGCACACTGCACCGTGAGCGTCAAGCTGAGCGTATACGGGGCAAAATAAGAGACTGCGGTGCAAAAAAAGCGGCAAACACCGGGAAGAAGTTTGCCGAAAAAGGGAGATGTACATTTTGTATTGTTGTTCCGATTGATGGGCCTTAAGATGCACAAAGATTATTACAATTATACCACCGATGGCTAATATTGCCAACCTCTTTATGAAAAATCATCAGAAAATCCAAAATAATATAATGTCCGCACCGTTCGTCAATTTTTTACCCGGCTTCTGCGTATACTTGTCTTATAGTACGCCGAAGATGAAAGGTGGATCGCGCGATGGACGAAATCAAATTCACCGAAGTATTTGATGTCTGGCCGCTGCCAGCCATACTGGTCGATATCCGGACGGGGCGGATTATAAAGGTCAATCAGACGGCATCCCAGCTCGGGCTGGCTGCCGGGTCGCTCTCGGATATTATAGAGCACGAAAACGCAGTGAAAGCGTTGCTGTCGGCCGGGATGACGCCTGCCAATCATCAGACAAACATCGTGACGGGAGGCTCTGTCCAGGTGGCATCGGCGGTGGTGCGGCGCGTCTGCATCAGCGGGCAGGATATGCAGCTCATCGTCATCACGTCGATGAAGGAGCCGGGGCAGGATAGAACCGACATACTGGCAACGCTTTGCGAGATATTTGCCGGCAACCAGAAGAACGCGCTGCGCTCGTTCCTGCAGGCGTCCGCAATGGATGTGGGCGCATTTTCGGCGGCAGTATATGAAAAAAGGAAGGAGCGCTATATCATACGCGATGAATGGCGCAGCAGGCGTACGGTGAGCATATCGATACTGAGCACGGATTTTGATGCACATCCGGAGCAGGAGATGGCACGCATCGGGCAGATCAAGCGGGCAGCCGGGCTGGGGTATGCGCATTTCATCAAGTCCTACGGCACACAAGGTGTGCTTGTTTACTTCTTCGACCATGTTCCGGACTCGGCAGTGCAGCCGCTCATCGAGAAATTCGCGCGGCTGCTGCGCGCGCTGATGCCGGACGTGCCTCGGCATAGCAGCACGGCGGTAATCCGGCAGGGGCTGGATGCTCTGAGGCAGGGCATCGCCATATGGGAGAAGGAGACAAAAAAGCTGCTGTACGAGAACAAGGCCTATCACGCGCTGTTCGGCGGCGGCGTGCCGTTTCTGGAGGACCGCCGCGGCATCGGTCCCACGACCTTTACCGACGGGGCGGGACGCCACTACAACCTGGTGCACACCGTCATCCGGACGGGCAGCCGGCGGCTGGTGGTCACCCACGCGGCTGACGTGACGCGCTATATGCTGACGGAGCAGAAACTGGCCATGACGGCCAAGACGGACCCGCTGACCGGCCTTTACAACCGGCGCGCGGGGCTGGAGATACTAGAGGAGACCTACAGCCGCAACCGCAAGTCAGGTCGCCCGCTGACGGTGGGCTTTGCGGATATCGACGGCCTGAAGCAGATTAACGACACATACGGGCACGGCGCGGGCGACGCGATGATACGCTCGGTGGCGGATGTGCTGAAAAAGCATGTGGGGCCGGGTGGCACGGTATACCGGCTGGGCGGCGACGAATTCGTGCTGATACTGCCGGATGTCAATCAGGTGCAGGCCGCGCTGATAGCTGAGCAGATCAAAAATGGAGTCAAGAGGTGCTTTGCGGCCAGCATGCACAGCATATCCATCAGCTTCGGCTTCAAGCAGGCGGAATACACGCCGGAAGAGACCGCCGCTTCGCTGATAAATGTGGCGGATATGGATATGTACCGGGAAAAGAAGAACAAATCGGCCGATTAACGCTTAACCAGGCCGCTGTGGATGAGAATCTGGTCGATCTCCTCGGCTTTGTTCATCGTGTAGAGATGAAATTTGTTGATACCGTGCTCCATCAGCAGGGCGATCTGCCGGACCGCATATTCCAGGCCGGCTTTTTTAAATTCCTCCGGCTGCTCGCCGTAGCGGCAGATGATCTTGCTGAGCGGCGCGGGGATGGAGCAGGCGGAGAGCAGCGCCATGCGGATGATCTGGTTGGGGTTCAGCACCGGCATGATGCCCGTCACCACCGGCGTCTTGACGCCCTCCTTATAGAGCCGTTCGTACAGGTTTATCACGGCGCCGGTGTCGAAGCACAGCTGCGTGATAAACAGGTCCACGCCGAGCTGCGCTTTTAACTTCATATATTCAATATCCTGATCCAGCGATGGGCTTTCCACATGCGCTTCCGGATAAGCAGCAGCTGCCACGATAAAGCTGGGGCGTTTTTTGATTTCAGCTATCAGGTCGGTTGCGTGGCGGTAGTGCGTGAAGGCGGTCTCGCGGTCCATGCCCGCCGGTACGTCGCCGCGCAGCGCCAGCACATTCCGAACGCCTTTTGCCTTCAGCGTGTCCAGTATTTCGGAAATCATGGCGGGGGTTGCGCCCACGCACGTCAGGTGGGCGATGGCGTTAAGGCCCATCGAACTCACCTGGGAGACGACGTCCAGCGTGCGGTCGCGGTTGCCGCCGCCCGCGCCATATGTTACGCTGACAAATACGGGCCGCCGAACAGCTAGCCGGTCGATGGCAGAAAAGACGGTGGACATGGGCATATCCTTTTTTGGCGGAAAAAATTCAAGGGAAAACGCGCTTTCTTTGGCGATTAGCTGCCGGATAATACCCATAGACCTGCTCTCCTGTGATTTTTTATATCGCATAGTTATGAACAGTGTTATTTAACCATAAAGCCGGGATGCTTGCAAGTGGTTGAATAATGGCGAAAGAAGGTGTATCATGGCTGAGAGGTGTGCCATGGAGGTTTTCCCGTATCTGCCGTTTGTGCCGGATAGAAAAACAGTGATGCGGCGGCTGGGTTCGCAAAGAGCGTCGCTGCCCGCGGAGCTATCGGATAATATCGATGCGCTGTTGCGGCAGGCGGAATCCGCTTTCACGGTACGCGCAAAGGCTGCGGTTTTTCCGCTGGAACATCTGGACAGCGCGCATGTCAGCGTCGCAGGGGCAGTGGTGGAATCGGCCATGCTCGCGCGGCTGCTGGAAAAAAGCTCTGCTGCCTATGTGATGGGGGCTTCCATCCCTGCGCGGGATGTGGAAAAGATCAGCGGGGCCATGCGGGCCGGGGAAGGGCTGAAAGCCATCGTGTTCGACGCGTATGCTTCCGAATATGTGGACGGCGTGCTGGACGTGATTATTGCCCGCAAGAACGAGGCATTAAGGCGCACCGGGCAGAAGTTGACGAAACACCGGTTCAGCCCGGGCTATGGTGACCTTGACATCTCATATCAGAAGGTGTTTTACGATCTGCTGGATATGCAGACGCTGGACGTGACGATAAATGAAAACTATCTGCTGTCGCCGGAAAAATCGGTGATTGCAATAGCCGGAGTGGAGTAATTGAAGACGATAGACGGACTTAATTTTCTGGACTTTCTGAAACATCGCATCATGGTGCTGGACGGCGCAACAGGCACCGCGCTGCAGCACAGCGGCATGGGCCCCGGCGTTTGCCCGGAGCTGTTTGCGCTGGAGCATCCCGGGATTTTAACCGATGTGCAGCGGCGGTATATAGACGCCGGAGCGCAGGCGATATATACGTTCACGATGGGCGCGAACGCGCATAAGCTGAGCGAGTTTGCGCTGCGGCACGACGTGCGCCGCATCAACGCGGAACTGGCTGCGCTGTCCGTCAAAGCGGCGGGGAGCCACGCTTTCGTCGGCGGCGACGTCAGTTCTACCGGCTCGTTTCTGGCGCCGCTGGGCGATCTGGAATTTGAGCAGGCGGTGGACATATACCGGGAGCAGATATCCGCTTTGGCGGAAGCCGGTGTGGATTTCATCGTGATCGAGACGATGATTGACATCCAGAAGGCGCGCGCCGCGGTGATTGCCGCCAAGGAGTGTTGCGACCTGCCGGTGGTGGCGAGCATGACGTTTGATACCCACGGGCGGACGCTGACCGGCACCAGCCCGGCAGCCGCCGCCATGACGCTGATTTCGGCCGGAGCTGACGTGGTGGGGCTCAACTGCTCGACGGGTCCGGCGGAGATGGTGCCGCTGGTGGAAGCGATGAAGGCGGTATCCAGCGTGCCGCTGCTGGTCAAGCCCAACGCGGGCATGCCGCGCATCGAAAACGGACGGACGCTGTTCGATATGTCGTGCGAACAGTTCAGGGCATACATTAAGCCGCTCTGTGAGGCGGGCGCCAACATGATCGGCGGCTGCTGCGGTACGGACCCGGACTATATACGGGCCATTTCCGACGAGGTTGCTTCGTTTTCGCCGATGCCGTGGCGGGAGGAGATGCCGGCGGCGCTGACCTCGGTATCCGATGAGGTGTATATCGGCAAAAGCTTCGCCGTGATCGGCGAGAGGATAAACCCTACCGGCAAACCCAAGCTTAAGGAAACGCTGCGCGCCGGCCATTTCTACGAGGTGCTGGACATGGCGCTGGAGCAGAAGGACAACGGCGCACACATACTGGACGTCAACGTGGGGCTGCCTGGCGCTGACGAAATGCAGCTGATGAAAAAAGCCATCGAGATGCTGTCGGTGAGGGCCAAGCTGCCGCTTTCCATCGATTCTTCCAATCCCGACGTCATCGAAAAAGCGCTGCGCATCTATCCGGGACGCGCGCTGGTCAACTCGATGTCTGCCAAGGCCGAGCATATAAATGCGCTGCTGCCCCTGATACGGCGCTATAAGCCGATGTTCATACTGCTGCCCATCGGCGAGGGCGGTATTCCGCAGACCGCCGAAGGCCGCATCGCTGAGATTAAGGCGGCTTATGAGACAATCGCGGCGGCGGGCAGCGGCAAGGACAGCATACTGGTGGACGGACTGGTGATGGCCGTTTCCTCTGACCCCAAGGCCGCGAAAGAGACGCTCAAGGTGGTCCGGTGGTGCACGGAGAACGGTTTTCATACCGTGCTGGGCATATCCAACGGCTCTTTCGGCTTGCCGGAGCGCCGCTTCCTCAACGCGGCGTATCTCGTGATGGCGATGGGCTGCGGCCTTTCCGCCGCCATCATGAACCCCAACGACAAGCTGATGATGGATATGTGTTTCGCGGCCCAGGCGTTGACGGAACGTGACGAGGGTTTTGCGCAATACATCAGGCGGTTTGGCGAAACACAGGCGCCGGAGACGGAGACGGCCAGCGTGACGGACGCCATACTTACCGGCAAGAAAAAGATTATCGCGGCGCTAATCGACGCGGAGATTGCGGGCGGCGCCACGCCCGAGGCCATTATCAACGACATGATTATACCGGCGCTGCGCAGGGTGGGCGACCTGTATGAGCAGCGCGTGTACTACCTGCCGCAGCTGATATACAGCGCCGAAGCGGCGCAGGCTGCCTTTGGCTATCTGGAGCGGCATTTTGCCCCGGCCAGTTCCACGGCTAAAAAGAAAATCGTGATGGCGACGGTAAAAGGTGACATCCACGACATCGGCAAAAATTTGGTGGCAATGCTGATGAAGAACCACGGGTTTGAGGTGATCGACCTCGGCAAGGACGTGCCCGCGCAGACCATCGTGGACACGGCGAAACAGCACGACGCCGATGTCATCGGCTTGTCAGCCCTGATCACGACGACGGCGCGCGAGATGGAAAAGGTGGTGCGGATGGTCCGCGAAGCGGGCCTCAGAGCCAAAGTGATCGTGGGCGGCGCGGTGATTACAGAAGATTATGCCAGGAGCATTGGCGCTGACGCCTACGCCCCCGACGCGGCGGGCGCGGTGAAAGCGGTATCAAAGCTGCTGGAATAAAAATTTTGATATTTGGGAGATAAAAATGAACATTGAAATTGACACCCACACGCACACCGTGCTGTCGGGGCATGCCCATTCCACGCTGATCGAGAATGCGGCATGGGCGAAAAAAGCGGGGCTTTCTGGCTTCGTGGTGACAGACCACGGCCCGGCGATACCGGGTGCGCCCCCGGATTTCAACCTCTCGACCTTAAGATACCTGCCGGAGAGCATCGACGAGGTACGCGTGTACCACGGAGTAGAAGCCAACATTGTGGACTTTGAGGGCACGCTGGATATCCGCGAGAAGTATCTGAAGCTGACCGAGTTTGCCATCGCCGGAATCCACGAGGTCGTGCTCCGCTCCGGCGGCAGGAGCAGGGATACCGATGCGGTGATAGCCGCACTGCAGAATAAGTACGTGGATACCATTTCCCACCCGGACAACCCGAGCTATTCGCTGGACTATGAAGCGGTGGTCAAAGAAGCTGCCCGGCAAAACAAGCTGCTGGAAGTCAACGACCATTCCCTTGACTTCCGCCCGGGCGGTCTGGAAAACGCGCATATTTTTCTGCCGCTGTGTGTCCGGTACGGCGTGCGTGTCGTGGTGTCCAGCGACGCGCATTCGGCGTTCGGCATGGGCAAGTTTGACACGGCGCTGCGCGCGCTGGAAAAGCTTGATTTTCCGGAAGAGCTCATCGTGAACGCGACAAAGGAACGGTTTGAGGCCTATCTGGCAGAACGCAGCAGGCGGGTTGGCTGAAAGAGCCCGCCCTTGCTTATGCTGACATGCTTATGCTGAACACGCCAGAGAGTAACATGTAAAATTGTTCGCAGTGCTAAAAACTTTGATACCCATATGCACCGGTTTATGATACTATATAGACATCATTATTATTCATTTCATTATTAATGATATCAGGAATCATACATACGTATTACGGAGGTTTTTTGGAATGGATATGGTAATGGAGAAAATTGGCGCGTTGAAAGAGGAGAGGTCTTTCAAGAACCTTTACTCGATCATATGCAGCCATGGCGACGCCGTTGCGGTGGAGTACCAGGAAGATGGCGAAATTCGCAAACTCACATATGCCGACTATGAGCGCATTTCAGTGGTCGCTGCGGATAAACTGTCCCGCCTGTTGGACGGCACCGAGAAGAATACGTTTGTGGCGCTGCGGCTGCCCAACAGCCCGCTTTGGCCCGTGGCTTTCTGGGCGATCATTATGGCCGGTTACCGGCCGCTGCTGGTGGACGCAAATGCGGACGATGCGGCGGTGATACATATACTGCGCCAGGCCGGATCGCGCACCATCGTGACGGATTCGCCGGTGAACGTGGGCGGTGTGAAGGTGATCAAGGCTGATTCGTTCCTCAGCCTGGATGCACAGACCACTTCTTATATCCCCGTGTTTGGCGACGCCATCGCGCTGTGCACTTCGGGTACCACCGCGACGCCCAAAGTCTACGTATACAAGGAAGATGCCATCTGCGAGCAGGTACTGCTTGCCGAGTACATCTATCAGAACAACCAGGACATCATCCATAACGGGTCCATCAAGCAGCTGGCGTTTCTGCCATTCCACCATATATTTGGCCTGATTGCCGTGTATTTGTGGTATACGTTTTTCGGCAAGACAATCGTCTATATCAAAAACCGCACTGCGGATGTGATACTCTCGGCCTGCAAGGAACACAAGGTGACGCATATTTACGCCGTGCCGCTGCTGTGGAACAACGTGGCCAAGGGTATAGTGCGCAAGGCAAAGCTGCAAGGCGAAGAGGTTTACGACAAGCTGATGAACGCCAGCGACCTTAGCATAAAGCTGCAGAGGCGTCTGGGCAAGACGGGCCGCAAGCTGGTTTCCAAGCTGTTCTTCAAGGACCTGCAGCAAAAACTGGTGGGCGACAGCATCCAGTTTATGATCAGCGGCGGCGGGCATATCCAGCCGGAAACGCTCAAGATCATCAACTCGATAGGTTACCCGCTGGTGACCGGCTTCGGCATGACGGAAACGGGCATCGATTCGGTGGAACTGTCGGACGACATCGACAGGAAGCTGGACGCCAGCGTGGGCAAGCCATTTGCGCCGATGCAGTACCGCATTGTTTACGAGCGCCCGGGTGACAAGACAGGCGAGCTGCAGATATACGGCAAGGCGATGCATTCGGGCCGCATGGTGGACGGTGTGTATATTCCGCGCGAAGACGGCTGGTTTTCCACCGGGGATATTGCGCGCGAGGAGAACGGGCGTTTTTACATCGAAGGCCGCTTAAAGGACGTAATCGTGGACGAATCCGGCGAGAACGTGTATCCCGACGAGCTGGAGGACAGCTTTTCAGAGCTGCCGTACGTGGAGCATATGTGCGTGGCCGGCATTGCGACCAAGGGCGTGTACGACGACATCGCGCTGGTCGTCTATTTGGGCGAGCACACCGGCTCTGCCGAAAAAACCAGCGAGCTTATCGCGGAGATCGTGCGCATCAACGGCCTTTTGCCCATCTATAAGAAACTGAGGCGCGCGTACATTTCGCTGGACCCGCTGCCGCTGGCCAACGGTATCAAGGTGCGCCGGCAGAAAGTGAAGGAAGCGCTGGAGCGTGGTCAGGGCCGATTCCAGGAGATCGATGTGCGCGGCGGCGTCATCAAGGATGCCGTGAAGCCGGAGCCGGGTCAGCCTGCCGCAAACGGCGTGGTATATAACGGCGCCGAGTATCAGGAGATCAAGGAAAAGGTGCGCCAGATATTTGCGGAAGTACTGGGCGTGGAACCTTCTTCCATCAAGGATACCGACCATTTCGTGGAGGACCTGGGCGGCGACAGCCTGTCCAGCCTGGGCGTTTTCTCCAAAGCGGAGGAGATGTACGGCATCATCATTCCGGATACCGAGTATTTCTCCTGCGCCACGGTGGAGGACTTTGCCAAGCTGCTGTACCGCAAGCTCAACAATCTGGAGGCCAAGGCGCCGGAGACGCGGCGCGAAGCAGTGCGCAGGATTACCGATTTCCGCTCGTCACGTGAATACGCCGAATACGCGCAGCGCCGCCTGAGCATGCAAGACGCGGGCATCAAGGACCCCTATTTCGTGGCGCACGATTCGGTGCTGAGCGATACTTCCATTGTGGCGGGCCGCGAAGTGATCAACCTGGCGTCGTATAACTACGTGGGCATGTCGGGTCACCCGCGTACGGTAGAAGCTGCCAAGAAGGCGATCGATATGTACGGCACGTCGGCTTCCGGTTCGCGGCTGATCGCTGGGGAGAAAACGCTGTACCGTGAACTGGAGAAAGTGATTGCTCAGTGGAAGCACACCGACGACGTGCTGGTGATGGTGGGCGGCCATTCCACCAACGTCACGTTCGTGGGCAATTTCTGCAACGAGCACGACCTGATACTCTACGACGCGCTGTCGCACAACTCCATCCTGCAGGGCTGCCAGCTCTCGAGAAGCGACACCAAGGCTTTTCCGCACAACGATATCGACGCGCTGGAGCACCTTTTGAAGGCAGCGCGCGACAAATACGAGAAAATCCTTATCGTCGTGGAAGGCGTGTATTCGATGGACGGCGACATCGCGCCCATTCCGGATTTTGTGGCGCTCAAAAAGAAATACGGCGCTTTCCTGATGGTGGATGAAGCGCACTCCAGCTGCGTGATCGGCAAACACGGCGGCGGCGTGGACGACTATTTCGACCTGCTTCCCGGAGACATCGACATTAAGATGGGTACGCTCTCCAAGGGCCTCGGCACGTGCGGCGGATATATCGCCGGCGAGCAGAGCCTTATCGACTACCTGCGCTACTCGCTGCCCGGCTTTATGTTCTCCGTGGGCATCAGCCCGCCGCTGGCCGCTGCGGCGCTGGAGGCCGTTAAGATCATGATGGAGGGCAATCCGCGCGTTGCGGCGCTGCATGAAAACATCAAGTATTTTGTGGAAGGCGCCAAGCGGCGCGGCTTTGACACCTGCCTGGCCAAGGAGACGGCGATCATCCCGATCATGGTGGGCGAGGACAACGATGCGTACGAGCTGTCCACGCTGATGCTGGAGCACGGCGTGTTCGTGCCGCCTGCGGTCTACCCGGCGGTGCCCCGCCATCAGGCGCGGCTGCGGTTCTGCGTGATCAGCGAACACAAGAAGGAACAGCTGGACTACGCGCTGGATACGCTGGACAAGCTGTTCGCACAGAAAGGGATATTCAAACAGATAAGATAATGAAGGTGAAGTTATGAAGGTGTTGGTTTCAGGCGGCGCCGGCTATATCGGCAGCCACGTGGTCAGGCAGCTTCAGCGCAGCGGCCATGAGGCGGTGGTGCTGGACAATCTGTCCAAAGGCCACCGGCAGGCCGTGCGGGATGCCATTTTGGTGGAGACGGACCTGCTGGACAAGGCCGGGCTTGCCCGCTGCTTTGCCGAGCACCGCGTGGACGCGGTGATGCACTTCGCGGCGCGCAGCCTTGTGGGCGAGTCCATGCAGATGCCGTACGAATACTACGAGAACAATGTGGTCGGCAGCCTGAATCTGGTTAAGGCCGCGATGGACGCGGGCGTGGACAAGTTTATTTTCTCGTCCACGGCGGCGGTGTACGGCGAGCCGGATGAAGTTCCGATACCGGAGACTGCTCCCAAAGCGCCGCTCAACGTGTACGGCAGGACCAAGCTGATGATCGAGAACATGCTGGAGGACTTCTCCAATATATACGGCCTGCGTTACAAGGCGCTGCGCTATTTCAACGCGGCGGGTGCGGACGCGGAGGGCGATATCGGAGAGGACCATACTCCCGAGACGCACCTCGTGCCCATCATATTCCAGTATGTGAACGGGCGGCGCGACAGGTTGTGCGTGTTTGGCGACGACTACGACACGCCGGACGGCACCTGCATCCGCGACTATGTTCACGTGACCGACCTTGCGGACGCGCACCTGCTGGCGCTGGAGGACCTTGCGCGCGGCGGCGAAAGCTGTGCGTACAACCTGGGCAGCGAGGCGGGCTATTCCGTGCTGGAGATCATCCGCGCCGCATCCGAGGTGGTGGGGCGGCCCATCGATTACGACATTGCTCCGCGACGCCCGGGCGACCCGGCGAAACTGGTGGCGTCGTCCGCGAAGATCAAAGCGGAACTGGGCTGGCAGCCGCGCTTCGGCATCCGCGATATACTCGCCAGCGCGTGGCGGTTTCACAAGGCCCATCCCGACGGATACAGATAATGAAATAACGCAAAAGCCCAAACCGGATTCTCGGTGCGGGCTTTTTTGTTTTGCGTGCAATCAGGCTCACACGCCGCGAACGTCACATAATCGGGCAGGGCTGAATACATTGGAATATGCGAAGCCGATTTTCTATACGAGGAGGCAATTGGTATGGCAGAGATCAGGGTGCCTTTCTGCGCGACCACGGAGCTTACGCCGCCCTTTACGTTGGATGAAACTTATTCGGAACCCAATGGCGTGAAAAGCGTGCTGTTTGACACCAGCCGCCTTAAAATTGCGTGCAGGGTGGAGCCGGTAGAGGTGCCGGGCATCGGAGAAGTCAGCGTGGGCATTTACCACCTGATAGGCACCATATCCTATATATGCAACGCCTTTCCGGTGGTGCGCAGCAAAGAGACCCACAGCATTGAGCAGCAGACGGCAACGTTTAACGCGGACTTGGGCAACGAGGCGTCGGCATGCGTGGTGCCTTCGGCGTCTGCGCCGCAGGGCTGGATATCAGCGGCCGGCTTTGTCAGCGTGGACGCGCCGGTGGGCGGCAGCTGCAGCATGGAAAAGCCGCCCGTCGTGGAAGAGGTGACGGTGGACGATCTGGCGGTATCGGTCAACACGAGCGACGGCATGGCTCCCACCTGCATTGACTCGTGCGGTGAAGAGGAAAAGCATGTGGTCAAGTGGCGCGGGTGCTTTGTCATCAAAACCGGGAATTAACAAAAACAGGCCTAACTTGGGCTCTTTCCGTGCATAATAAAGGCAAGAATGCATGGAAGGAGATTTTAGCATGGCAAAAGCGGGAATGCGCCGTCCGAACCCCAAAGAGCCGCACGGCACTGAGAGCAATAAAAGGCAGAACTTTCCGCACAACGAAGTGAGACCCGTGCCTGAGATTCAGGGACGGGCAAAAACGGGCAATGCCAAAGCGGGCAAACAACATAAGCCATAGCGCAGAGCCAATACGCCTCGGGGCCTGTCACCACCGGCAGGCCTTTTGACTGTGCTATAAGCCGCCGGCAGCGTGATGACAGGACCGACCAATCCACATGACGGAGGGTGGAAATGATCAGATTACATAACCAAACCGCCGCCCGGATGACATATGCCGTGCCGCCTGTTGTGCAGCGGCCCGAATGGATCACAACCCGCCAGAAATGCCCGCTGATCTGGGAGATCAGCAGCGCGCCGGTGGGTACGGCAGATGAGGAAAAGGAAGCCTTAGATGCAGCGCTGCAGGAGACGGCAGACGAGACTGCCGAGGTGCAGCCAGAGGAATCCGGGCTGCGCGCATACGGCTGCGCATATCACGGCACCGCCCAGCGTCTGACGGTATCCCGGCCGGGAGAGCGCGTGAGAGTGCGGTTCGGCAGCCATAGCTGCTTAAAGCGCATGGGCCACGCCGAGGACGGCGCCGGGCTTGTCGTGCAAGAAGCGGGCGATTACGAAATCACGTTTGAGCTGTGTGCCGCTGTGAAGGCTGCGTCGCCCATCACGTTTGAGCTGGCGGCGGGAGAGGAGAAGGTACCCGGCGGCACAGTCACCGCCATCTTGCCCGGCGGCATCCGGCAATACTGCTGCAGCGTGATGGCCCCGCTGCGGGCAGGCGACTGCGTCGGCGTTGTGATGACGTCCGCATCGGTCTGTGGGGCGGAATTTACAGCAAACGGCGCCAGGCTGATGATAAAAAAGCTGGATTAGCCCGCCAGTACGGCTGTTTTAACATGCCGGCGAAGCGCGCATTGGCCGTTGTGCGGCTCTTCCGGTACGCTGGAAGTCATGCTGTTGCAAGGCGTTACGCGGCAGACGCCGCAGTGGGGCGGCCATTGGGACAAGCTGTCCGGCTGGCATTTTCGCGCAGGGGCCGCGCAAACAGCACGTTCCAGGAAATAGGAACGGCGGCGCCGGAAAAAGCGCCGCCGTAACAAGACAGGGTATATCTGTTCTTAAACTGCTGTGCGCGGGAGATCAGCTTTCCTCTTCCTTGGACGGCCAAAGCTTTGCCATCAGCTTGATGACGACATAGAACAGAGCCAACACCCCGAACACCACGCCGACACCAATCAGCATATATTCCGCACCGGTAGCAATCATATCAGATACTGTCATCATATAGCCTCCTTTAGCTGAGCAGCGAGATCAGCACCGCGCCGGCTATGATGGAGCCCACCTGGCCGGAAACGTTGGCGCCGATAGCCGGCATCAGTATGAAATTGGACGGGTCTTCTTTCTGCGCAATTTTCTGAACGACGCGCGCCGACATCGGGAAAGCCGAGATGCCTGCAGCGCCAATCATCGGGTTTATCTTCTTCTTCAGGAACAGGTTGATGAACTTGGCGAACAGCACGCCGCCCGCCGTGTCGAACACGAACGCGAGCAGGCCGATCAGCAGTATGAGCAGCGTGTTCCATTGCAGGAACGCTTCGCCGGTCATCGAGGATCCGATCGTGATGCCGAGCAGTATCGTGACCAGGTTGGCGAGCTCGTTCTGCGCGGCGGCCGACAGGCGCTTGAGCACGCCGCACTCGCGGATCAGGTTACCGAACATCAGCGCGCCCACCAGCGGCACGCCCTCCGGGGCGACAAAGCCGACGACCAGCGTGACGATGATGGGGAACGCGATCAGCACGGGGCGCCGGATGGGCTTGCCGAAGTCGTTGTCCATGTGGATGCGGCGCTCCTTTTTGGTGGTAAGCGCACGGATCACCGGAGGCTGGATGATGGGCACTAGCGACATGTAGGAATAAGCGGCCACCGACAGCGGCCCGATGTATTTGGGCGCAAACAGGTTGCCGACGAATATCGTCGTGGGGCCGTCCGCTGCGCCGATAATGCCCACCGCCGCGGCTTCCTGCAGGCTGAATATGCCAGGAATGATGCTGTTGGCGCATATCGCCAGCATCATCGCAGCGAATATGCCGAACTGGGCGGCCGCACCGAAGAATATCATCACCGGCTGCTTGAGCAGCGGCGAGAAGTCGATCATGGCGCCGATGCCGATGAATATCAGCAGCGGAAAGAGCTCGGTGGTGATGCCGGCGTTATACAACACTCTGAGAAATCCCGGGTTTTCCGGGGTGCCCAACACGGCGGCCAGCGGCAGGTTGACCAATATGCAGCCAAAACCTATGGGCAAAAGCAGCATGGGCTCATATTCCTTCGTGATAGCCAGTATGATGAGGACCAGCCCCACCGCAATCATCACGAGGTTTTGCCATCCAAAACTGGTAAACGCTTCACGAAATATTTCCATCGATATCGCCTTTCATGTGTTTGAGAGGCGGCCAGAGCCTGGTAGCCTAGTTTGGCAAACAGGGGCGTTGCCCGTTCACCGTGGTCATTATATTGGAATTGCGTTTGCCCTGTCAATTGCAATTGTGTTTTTCCGGCCTGCAAAGGGGAATGACCTGTTAAAACTCATGGAAATTGAAAAAAAGGTATTGACAAAACAGGAGACAGAGTCTTATAGTTAGTTATATAAGCAGTTAACCAGAGAGGTGATTTACATGGAGGTGGATTTCAGCGCGGACGTGCCCATTTTCCTCCAAGTTGCGGAGATGATCGAAAACACCGTTCTCTCTGGCGCGCTTAAGGAAGATGAGCAGGCGCCGTCCACGACCGAGATCTCCGTGCGCTGCAAGATCAACCCGGCCACGGCTTTAAAGGGCATCACGCGGCTGGTGGATGAAGGGGTGCTCTACAAGAAGCGCGGCCTGGGTATGTACGTGGCAAAAGGCGCCCGGCAAAAAATACTGGAGAAAAGGCAGCAGCAGTTCTGCGAGAAATTCGTGCAGCCGCTTTTGCAGGAAGCGAAAAAGCTGGAGCTGTCTTACGAACAGCTGACGGAAATGATAAGGAGGGGCTATACACCATGAGCCGGATTGAAGTGAAAAACGTGACCAAAAAGTACGGCGCTGTCACAGCGCTGGACAACGTATCTGCGGCGATAGAGGAAAACAAGATATACGGCCTCTTAGGCCGCAACGGCGCAGGGAAATCCACATTATTGAGTATCATCACAAACCGCGTTTTCCCGACGTCGGGCGAGGTACTGATCGACGGCGAGCCGGTGCTGGAAAAAGACAAAGTTCTGGGGAAAGTATACTGCATGAGCGAGCAGCCGCTATACCCGGAATCCATAAGGGTAAAAGAAGTCTTCAAATGGACGCAGGAGTTCTACCCGGATATGGATATGGATTACGCGCTGGCGCTGGCGGACAAATTCGCGCTCTCCACGCGCAAGCGCATTAAGACGCTGTCCACCGGCTACACGTCGATATACAAGATCATCGTGGCGCTGGCCTGCAACGCGCCGGTGCTGCTGCTGGACGAACCGGTGCTGGGGCTGGACGCCAACTTCCGCGACGTGTTTTACCGGGAGCTGATTGCGCGGTACAGCGAGCAGCCGCGCACCGTCGTGATATCGACGCACCTTATCGAGGAGGCGGCGGACGTCGTCGAGCATGTGCTGATCATCAACAACGGCCGGATTATACTGGACGACAGCACGCAGAACGTGCTTGCCGCGGGGTGCACGGTGACGGGGCCTGCGGCTCTGGTGGACGAGTACGTGGCGGGCTACAGGGTGCTGGGCAGCGATACGCTGGGCGGCATCAAAAGCGCATACCTTTTGGGCTTGCCGGACGCTCCGGCTCCGGCCGGCGTGGAGATATCCCGCATGAAGCTGCAGAGCCTGTTTATCCATCTGACAAACGCGTAAGGGCAAAGGAGAAACGATATGAGATTTTTACCTGCATGGAAGTATCAGATGAGCGGTGTGAAATGGCCGCTGATCGTCTACTATGGCGTGATTGCGGCGCTGCTGGCGCTGATGGGCATATCTCTGTCCATCGCTGGGGACAGCACCCGGGTCAGCGTGGGCGGTATGGAGATGGCCTCCATGATATTTGTGTTTGTGATAGGGCTCAACTCCTATAAATCTGTTTTCTTTATGATGAGCGCCAACGGCATCTCCCGCAAGACGATGTTTGTGAGCTTTCTGGCGATGCTGGGCATTGTGGCAGCCGGCATGGCGCTGGTCGATACGCTTTACGGAATAGGTATGAAAATGGTGGGCGACTACCGGACGATGTTCGAGCAGCTGTATAACTTGGAAACCAGTGCGCCGGTGTGGATTCCGGGCGGCTTTGTATGGAGGCTGGGCAGCTATCTGGTTGCGGGCATGGCGGGATATCTTATCACCATACTGTATTACCGTATGAACAAGGCGGTAAAGCTGCTGGTGTCCATCGGCGTGCCCATACTGGTGCTGTTCGTGTGGCCGGAGGTGGACATTGCTTGGTTCAACGGCACAACCATAAAAGCTATCGGCTGGCTGATCGCATGGGCTTCCGGACTCTCGTCGGGGAATCCGTATATCGGCGTAATATCGGATGTCGTGCTGGCAGCATTGCTGGGTGCGCTGTGCTATATGGCGCTGCGACGCGCGCCGATCAAGACGAAGACATCATAATCCAATATTATTTGCTTACTCCGGATTGTACTGTGAGCGCAGTACAGTCCGGATTTTTTATTACAAAATACAAAATAATTCTGCTCACACAGATTTCCGTTATTTTTGGGAGAATGATATAATACCAGTTATCAAAGACAACGGAGAAACAAATGAACAAAAGAAGTCGTAATAGACTGATTTTTTGGCCCCTGATGATATTGGCTGTATTGGCGCTGACCGCCTGTCAGGATTTCCGGAAGGTTTCCGGACCTGATCCGGTAGCGACAGCCGTTCCGCAGACGCCGGCGCCAGAGCTGTCCGAGCCGGCCAAAACAACAGCGCCGGTATACGAAGACGTGGTGAATCCCAACCAGACATACGGCTACGAGCAGATGATGGCAGATGCTCAGGCGCTGAGCGAGCAGTATCCGGACCTGGTGCGGCTGGGCAGCATCGGGCAGTCGGTGGAAGGCCGTGAACTGCTGCTGATCACGCTGGGTACGGGCCCGAAGAAGCTGCTGCTGTTGGGCGCGCATCACGCGCGGGAATACATCACCGCAACGTTTCTGATGGAAACGGCGGACGTGTACGCGCGCGCAGCGGTGACGGGCGGAACATACGGCGATTACGATCTTGCGGCGCTGCTGGAAGAGGTGACGTTGTATATCGTGCCGATGGTGAACCCCGACGGCGTGAATCTGGTGCAGAACGGCGTGGAAACCGTGAAGGCTCCAGAGAAGGTAAAAGCCATGCGTATGCTGAAGAGCTCGTATTCCGAGTGGAAGGCGAACATCAACGGCGTGGACCTGAACCGGCAGTACCCCTGCCATTGGGAGAAAAAGGCGAGCAGTACCGACGTGCCCAGCTCCGAGATGTATAAGGGAACCGCGCCCGCCACCGAGCCGGAAGTGAAAGCGGTGATGGCGCTGTGCAACAGCCACGATTTCGAGCTGGCTGCCTCGTTCCACACCAAGGGCGAGGTGATCTACTGGGCGGACAGCGGTACGGAGGAAGCCATCGCGGCGGATGCGGCTATCGCGCAGTCGCTGGCCGAAGTGACGGGTTATGAGCTGATGCCCGTTTCCGAAGACCCCGCGGTATACGGCGCGGGCTTTGAGAACTGGTTCCGGCAGGAGTTTAAGCGGCCCGGCTTCTGCGTGGAGCTGACGCCCTCGGACAAGACCTCCGTGCCGCACGATGACACGCAGTTTGACGCGCTGGTGTGGAAGCGGTCGAAGTATGTCGGCGCGCTGCTGATGCTGCAGGCGGCGGGCTGACGGGCGAGATAGGTTGCCTGCAACTGCCCGGAAGGGGTAAAATACTGGTAAACGATACGAGGGGAGAAAACACAATGGCGGAAAAGACATACCGCGTCACCGGAATGGGCTGCGAAGCGTGCGTGGCTCGCGTGACCAAGGCGGTCTCAATGCTGGACGGGGTATCCCGCGCTGCAGTGGACCTCAAAAGCGAAACGCTGACGGTGGTGTACGACGAGAGCAAGGTGGATTTCGCCAGATTGCGGGATGCCGTGGACAACGTGGGCTACGGCTTGGAGGAGATATAAGCGGTTTGTATTGCACAAATTGCCGGCGGGTGAAAATTTGCCTGCATCGGCAATTTTGTTATTGACATTGACGTAACGTCAGGGTTTATGCTGGCCTTTGGAGGTGAAGCTGACGTGTATACGATCGGGCAACTGGCGAAGCTGGCGGGCGTGACTACCCGGACGCTGCGGTATTACGACCAGATCGGCCTGCTGAAGCCGGCGAAGACAAATGAGACGGGTTACCGTCTGTACGGGCCGAAGCAGGTGGACACGCTGCAGCAGATACTGTTTTACCGCGAACTGGGCGTGGGGCCGGAGGAAATCATCCGCATAATCAGTGCGCCGTCCTTCGACAGGCAGCGGGCGCTGGAAAGCCATCTTAAGGCGCTGATTAAGAGGCGGGAAGCTCTGGACGCGCTGATCAGCACCGTCAGCAAAACTCTCGAAGCACACAAAGGAGGGCTGACCATGACGGACGAGGAGAAGTTTGAAGGCTTTAAGAAAAAGCTTATAAAGGAAAATGAAGAGAAGTACGGCGCGGAGGCACGCAGCCTGTACGGCGACGCGGTGGTGGACGAATCCAACGCGAAGCTGATGGGCATGACGCCAGCGCAGTTCGCACGCATGCAGATGCTGTCCGCTGAGGTGAATGAAGCGCTGAAGATGGCGATGCAGACGGGCGATCCAACGGGAGAAGAAGCGCGCCGGCTGTGCGAGTTGCACAAACAGTGGCTGATGTGCACATGGCCCCATTACAGCGCCGCGGCACACCGGGGCCTCGCGCAGATGTACATGGACGACGAGCGTTTTAAGGCATATTACGATAGCATTGCGCCCGGAGCCGCGGTGTTCCTGCGCGACGCGCTGCTTCATTTTTTGCCTGAGGCATAGCCGCAGGTTTTTGACAAACAGGCCGGATGAGATGGATTCGTCTGGCTTTTTTGTGCAGTCATGGCTTTGGGCTAGCGGTGAATAGAGTGATGACGCAATCATCTATGGTCAACCGGAAATAACTGGTGTATAGTTAGACTATGAAAAACTATGATGTGGTGGCGCTGGGTATAGCCGTTATGGATATAGTGGCGGCCCCGGTGGATAAAAACCTTTTCGAGTACAACAAAACGCCGGTGGACAGCGTGATACTGGCGCCGGGCGGCGACGCGGCCAACCAGGCGGCGCATCTGGCGCGGCTGGGGTGGCGCACAGCGCTGTGCTGCCGGCTGGGCGAAGACGCGCTGAGCCGCATGTTCACGGCGGAGCTTGCCGCCGGCGGCGTGGACTTGTCGCACGCGGCGGTATCGCCGGAATCCGTGATGACTGCGGCTGTCGTGCTGGTGGCGGCGGACGGGCAGCGCAGCATACTGCACCGCCGCGGCAACAATTACGACTTTTGCCGTGAGGATGTGAACCTAGACGTGATTGCCGGAGCGAGAGCGCTGACAGTGGGCAGCATATACGGCTGCCCCAAACTGGACGAGGACGGGCTGGAGCAGATACTTGCCCACGCCAAAGCGCACGGCGTGATGACGTTTGCGGACATGGCGACGGATAAGCGGGGACTAAAGCTCGCAGGCATAAAGCCTTTGCTGCCGTATGTCGACTGGTTTTTGCCCAGCGAAGCGGAGAGCCGCTACCTGACGGACGGCATGGATTGCGAGGAGGCTGCTCGAGTATTCCTGGACATGGGCGTGCGCAACGTGGTCATCAAGCTGGGCGCGCGGGGCGCGTACGCCTGCGGCGAGGGCTTTGCGGGCTACGTGGACGCGTTTGACATCGACGCGGTGGATACCACTGGCTCGGGCGACGCGTTCTGCGCGGGGCTGATCCACAGCCTGCTCAGCGGGCAGGGCGCGGAGGAGGCGCTGACGTTCGCCTGCGCCTGCGGCGCGTATAACGCGCTTTACAGGGGCGCGGCTGCGGCCACGCTGAACCGATTTACGGTCGAAAATTTCATCAGGAAAACAGGCCGCCGTTTGGCCGGCGGAAGGAGATAGCATGCGGCGAGGCAGCGGCATACTGCTCAGCATATCGTCTCTGCCCGGCCCGTACGGCATCGGCACGATGGGGCAGGGCGCGCGGGATTTCGTGGACCGTCTGGCCCGGAGCGGGCAGACGTACTGGCAGATACTGCCGATATCGCCCACCGGCTTTGGGGATTCGCCGTACCAGTCGTTCAGCGCGTTTGCAGGCAACCCGTATTTTATCGACTTTAAGGACCTGTTTGAGGATAACCTGCTGCCCGCGGATGGGCTGGATTTGTGCGCCGCCCTGTTTAAACCGGACAGCGGCGCGGTGGATTACGAGGCTCAGTTCGAGCACAAGCATAGGATATTGCAAATGGCATTCCGCAGCTGCGGCGCGCGCGTTTGGGATGAGGTGCGGGATTTTGCGCAGCGGCACGCCGGCTGGCTCATGGACTATGCGCTGTTCATGGCGCTGAAGACCGCCTATGATTTAAAACCATACTGGGAGTGGCCCGAGGAACTGGCAGGCCGAGATCGCCGTGCGCTGGATGCGGCTGCCCAGCAGCTCAAAAAGCAGGTCGACTATCACATATTCGTGCAGTACCTGTTTTTCAGGCAGTGGGAGGCGCTGCGCAGGTACGCCAACGAGCGCGGCATCCGCATCATCGGCGACATGCCGATTTACATTGCGGCGGACAGCGCGGACGCCTGGGCAAACCGCGATATGCTCGATAAGAAACGTCGCGTGGCGGGTTGCCCGCCTGACTACTTCAGCCCCACTGGCCAGCTGTGGGGTAATCCGGTTTACGACTGGGAAGCACTGAAGGAAACAGGCTACGCGTGGTGGGTGTGCCGCGTCGCTCACCAGATATCGCTGTTCGATTACCTGCGCGTGGACCATTTTCGCGGCTTCGAATCGTACTATGTGATTCCGGAAGGAGCGGATACGGCGCAGGAAGGGCAGTGGGTACGCGGCCCGGGTATCGATTTTTTCCGCCATCTGGAGCGGGAGCTGGGGCCGCTGCCGCTGATCGCGGAAGATCTCGGGTATCTCACGCCCGAAGTATCCCGGCTGCTGGAGGAAACCGGCTACCCCGGGCTTAAAGTGCTGCAGTTTGCGTTCGACCCCGGCGGGGAGAGCGTGTACCTGCCGCACCGGTACAGCCACAACTGCGTGGTCTACACCGGCACGCACGACAACGACACCACCCAGGGGTGGTACGCCAAGCTCGGCGACGCGGAAAAGGCGTTTCTGGACGAGTATATCGGCGGCGTGCAGCCGGAGCGCATTCACTGGCAGCTGATAAGGCTGGCGATGGGCTCGGTGGCTGACGCGTGCATCATACCGATGCAGGACGTGCTGGGGCTGCCCGGCGAAGCGCGTATGAACACGCCGCAGACCGCACAGGGCAACTGGCGCTGGCGGCTGAAAGAGGGTCAGTTTGATGAGGAAACGGCTCATGCTCTTGCCCGCCTAACGGCGTTTTTTGGCCGGAGGCCGCCGCTAAAGCGGTGAGGCATACGGGCATTTGAGCCCGGCAAATAAAGGGAAAACAGCCGCCCGGGTCGAATACACAAAGCAACGCAGTCGAAAGGAAAGTACGAAACCTGCTATGCGGAAAGGAAGGTTTCGGGGCATGAAGGACTTTTCTAGGTATATCAATACCGACGAGATCTATCTTTTCAACACCGGGGAAGCGCAGCAGGCCTATGCCACTTTCGGCTGTCATTACATCGAAGACATCGGCATGCACCGTTTTATGGTGTGGGCGCCGAACGCTCGGTCCGTCAGCGTCGTGGGGGATTTCAATGGCTGGGACGCGTCCAAAAACAGAATGGAGAACCTGCCATCTGGAGTGCATGTCACCTTCGTGCCGGGCCTTAAGGACGGCGACTGCTATAAGTATCATGTGATGGGCTGCGATGGCCGCGCGGTGCTGAAGGCGGACCCGTTCGCATTTCACGCCGAAGTGCGCCCGGCAACGGCATCCAAAGTGTGGAGCCTCGGCGGATACGAATGGCATGATTTCGACCATCTGGAGCGCCGCAAACACGCCAACTCGCTGAAAAAACCCATGGCCATATACGAGATGCACGTCGGCTCGTGGCGCTTGAAAGAAGGCTACCGCTTCGCAAACCTGCGCGAGGTGGCGGACGAGCTCGCTGAATATCTCGTTTCCATGCATTTTACGCATGTGGAGATACTGCCCATCACCGAATACCCGCTGGACGATTCCTGGGGCTATCAGGTGACCGGCTATTACGCGGTGACCAGCCGGTACGGCACGCCGCAGGATTTTATGTATTTCGTGGACACCATGCACCGACACGGCATCGGCGTCATCATGGACTGGGTGCCGGCGCATTTTCCCAAGGACGAGTACGGCCTGGCGCGCTTTGACGGAACTTGCCTGTATGAGCACGAAAACCCGCTCCAGGCGAACCATCCGCAGTGGGGCACGCTGGTTTTCAACTACGGTCGGCCCGAAGTGGTGAGCTTTCTGGTATCCAGCGCGATGTTCTTCTTTGATGTGTACCATATCGACGGCCTGCGTGTGGATGCCGTGACATCCATGCTGTATCTCGACTACGCCCGCAAAGAGGGCGAATTCGTGCCCAACGAGGATGACGGAAACATCGATTACCGCGCCGTAGATTTTCTGAAGAAGCTTAATTCCGTGGTGCTGACGCGCTATCCCGGCGCGATAACCATCGCAGAGGAGTCCACGGCTTTCCCGGGCATCACCAAGCCGCCGCACGACGGGGGGCTGGGCTTTATGTACAAGTGGAACATGGGCTTTATGCACGACACGCTGAGCTACATGTCCATGGACCCGTATTTCCGCCAGTTCCACCACGACAAGATGACGTTTTCGATGTGTTACGCGTTTTCCGAGAACTTCATACTGCCGTATTCGCATGACGAGGTGGTGCATGGGAAAAAGTCTTTGCTGGATAAAATGTACGGTGAATACGACCAGAAGTTCGCTTCGCTGCGCGCGCTGCTGGGCTTCATGTATGCGCATCCCGGCAAGAAGCTGCTGTTTATGGGCTGCGAGTTCGGCCAGTTCATCGAGTGGGCATACCACAAGCAGCTGGACTGGTTCCTGCTGGATTACGACAGCCACCGCGGGCTGCAGCAATATGTGAAGGCGCTGAACGCGTTTTATACCAGCTGCCCGGCGCTGTATGAGCGGGACGACAGCTGGGAAGGATTTACATGGCTCAATGTGGACAACGCGCAGCAGAGCTCGCTTGCCTTTCTGCGCCGCGGCGACAGGGAGGACGATGTGTGCGTATGCGCGTTCAACTTCACGCCGGTGCCGGTGAAGGGTTTCGTGATGGGCCTGCCGTCGGACGGCGTGTTGACCGAGGTGCTGTGCAGCGAGGACGAAACATTTGGCGGCAAGGGAGGCTCCCGCGAGAAGGTGATAACTGCCCGGAAAGAGGCGTTCGGAGAATTCCAATTCAGCGCGGCCGTAGATCTGCCGCCGCTTTGCGCAGTTTATTACAAACTGACTGAAAAACCTGTGAGCGAGGTGAGGATGTGTGACCAACAAGAAAAAGATTATCGCCATGCTGCTGGCGGGCGGGCAGGGATCCCGGCTGGGCGTGCTTACCAAAACGCGGGCCAAGCCGGCGGTTCCGTATGGGGGCAAGTATAAGATCATCGACTTTCCCCTGTCCAACTGCACCAACTCCGGCATCGACACGGTGGGCGTGCTAACGCAGTACCAGCCGCTGGAGCTCAATTCCTACATCAGCACCGGCGCTCCATGGGATCTGGACAGCAACACGGGCGGCGTTTTTATACTGCCGCCTTACCTTAAGGCAGAGCGCGGCGAATGGTATTCCGGCACAGCCAATGCCATCTATCAGAACAGCTTTTTTATCGACAAGTTCGACCCGGATTATATACTGGTGCTTTCGGGCGATCACATATACAAGATGGACTACAACGCCATGCTCAAGTTCCATATCAAGACGGAGGCGTCGGCCACCATCGCGGTGATCGAGGTGCCCATCGAGGATGCGTCCCGCTTCGGCATCATGAACACCGACGAAAATTTCCGCGTGATCGAGTTTGAGGAAAAGCCTGCAAAGCCCAAGAGCAACCTTGTCTCGATGGGCGTGTACATATTTAACTGGCGCACCGTCAAGGCGTATCTTCAGGCGGACGCTGAGGACAAGAATTCCACTAACGACTTCGGCCGCGATATCATACCCAAGATGCTGGCGGCGGGCGAGCGGATATTCGCTTACCGGTTCAAGGGCTACTGGAAGGACGTCGGCACGGTGGAGAGCCTGTGGGAGGCCAACATGGAGCTGCTGCAGGACCGCCCGGCGCTGAACCTGCACGACCCGTCGTGGAAGATACTGTCCCGCAACCCCAACCAGCCGCCGCACTTTGTGGGCGACGGGGCCAAGATTTCTACCAGCCTTGTTTCGGAAGGCTGCCGCATATACGGCACGGTGGAGCATAGCGTGCTGCTCCCCGATGTGACCATCGAAGCGGGGGCATATGTACGCGACAGCATCATCATGGAGAAGACAGTGGTGGGCGAGGGCTGCGAGATTATCAGCACCATTATCGACGAAGGCGCAACGATAGGGCGCGGCTGCCGAATCGGCGGCGACGGGAAGATCACTGTGATCGGGCAGGGTGCAGCGCTGTCCGACGGCATGGTGGTGGAGCCGGGCGTATCCATACAGCCCGACTGCAGGTTCGTCAACGACGTCTGCGAAAGCGGAGGTGCAGTGGCAAATGATTAAGGATGTATTCGGCCTGATTTACGCCGGGGAAGAGAACCCCAATTTGCGCGAGCTGGTGCTGGCCCGCTCCGTTGCGGCGCTGCCCGTGGGCGGGCGCTACCGCGTGATCGATTTTGCGCTGTCCAACATGGTGAACAGCGGCATCCGCAATGTGGGTATCATCACGCAGAAGAACTACCAGTCGCTGATGGACCATGTGGGCTCCGGCAAGGAGTGGGACTTGTCGCGCAAGACGGACGGCCTGTTTATACTGTCGCCGTTTGACAATTCGGAGAACACCGGCATCTACCGCGGCCTGTCCGACGCCATCCGCGGCAGCATGCCGTACATCAAGCGCGCACGGCAGCCGTACTGCCTGCTGGTAGGCTCCTGCAACGTGCACACCGCCACCTACAACCACATGCTCAGGAATCACCTGGAGAAGAAGGCGGACATCACCATGCTCTACACTGTGGACAGCGGCGAACACCGCGACTATTACCGCGACCTGCGGCTGTTCACCGACGAAGAGGGCTGGGTCACTGAGATGGACTACAACTTCAAGTATTCCAGCTCCAACAAGGTGAGCATGGACGTGTACCTGATACACAAGAGCCTGCTGGAGTATATTATCGACCGCAGCATTGCCCACGGCCATTACGACTTCGTGGGCGACGCGCTGATGAAAAATGTGCGCAACCTGCGCATACTGGCGCTGGAGCACAAGGGCTATGTGGGCCGGCTGGATTCCGTGAACGCCTATTACCGCATGAACATGGATATGCTAAGGCCGGAGGTGCAGAAAGATTTGTTCTATACCGGCTGGCCGGTGTATACAAAGATAAAGGACGAAGCGCCTGTGAAATACGGCCAGGACGCGGCGGTGAAAAACAGCCTTTTAGCCAACGGCTGCGTGATAAACGGCGAGGTGGAAGACTGCATGCTGTTCCGCGGCGTGCGCATCGCCAAAGGTGCGAAGCTGAAGGGTTGCGTGATCATGCAGGAATGCGAAATCGACGCCAACTGTACGCTGGAATACGTCATCGCGGACAAGAACTGCCATATCCGCGAGGGTCGGCGACTGGTGGGCGACCCCAACTACCCCAGCATCCTGAGGAAAGGAACGGTGTTGTGATATGAGTCGGCAAGCCCCGTTAAGCAGCGCGGACAAAGCGGCAGAATCCCCGAGGCTGCCCTCGATACTGATGGCGGCGGCTGAATGCGCGCCGTTCGCCAAAACGGGCGGCCTTGCGGACGTGGTGGGCACGCTGTCCAGAGAGCTCAAAGACCTGGGCTTTGATATCCGGCTGATGGTGCCATATCACCGCGTCATCAAGGACAAATACCGGGACGCCGTGCAGCATGTCGTCAGCTTCAGTGTGGATCTCGGCTGGCGCTCGCAGTACGCGGGCATAGAGCTTTTGGACTGGGACGGCCTGCCGGTGTACTTCATCGACAACGAATACTATTTCGGCCACGCCATCTACCGCGGCGGCAGCTTCGAGGGAGAGCAGTACGCCTACTTCTCCCGCGTGATACTGGAGGCGCTGCCGCTGATCGGCTTTGAGCCGGACATCATCCATGTCAACGACTGGCACACCGCGATGGTGCCCATGCTGCAAAAGACGCAATACGGCGGGAAGCCGCAGGGCCAGGCGAAAACCGTGCTGTCCATCCACAGCCTGGGCTATCAGGGGCGGTTCGACTTTAACTTCGCGGCGGATCTTTTGAGCATAGAGGGCAAATACTACAGCCCGGATTACCTGGAGTTTTTCGGCGGCGCCAACTTTATGAAGGGCGGCATTGTGTTCGCCGACCAGATCGTCACCGTAAGCCCCACATACGCCGAGGAGATTTGCACGCCTGAGTACGGCGAAGGGCTGGACGGTGTGCTGCAAACCCGCCGGGACGACCTTATCGGCATACTCAACGGCATTGACACTGAGGTATATAATCCCGCGGACGATGAATACATCCCGCACCCGTACAGCGCGGACGACCTTTCGGGCAAGCAGCGGGACAAAGAGGCGCTGATCAAGGAGCTGGGGATAAGGATAAAGCCCGATACGCCGCTTATTGGCATGGTGTCGCGCCTGACCCGCCAGAAAGGGCTGGATCTGCTGCTGTCGGTATTTGACGAACTGATGAAAGAGGACGTCGGGCTGGTGTTGCTGGGCACAGGCGACACGGAATACGAGGAATTCTTCCGCAGCGCCGCTTTCCGGTCCGATGGGCGCGCTAAGGGAATCACGCTGTTTGACGAGGCGCTGGCGCACCGCATCTATGCGGGCAGCGACCTGTTCCTGATGCCGTCGCGTTTCGAGCCATGCGGCCTGGCGCAGATGATTGCGCTGCGGTACGGCACGCTGCCCATCGTACGCGCCACCGGCGGACTGAAGGATACCGTCGTGCCATATAATGAGTATACGGGAGAGGGTAACGGCTTTTCGTTCGACAACTATAACGCGCACGACATGCTCAGTACCATCCGCTACGCGCTCGGCATATGCCGCGACGCGGACCGGCTTCATGCGCTCCGGCGGCGTGCCATGACTCAGGACTGGAGTTTCAAGAAGAGCGCCGAAAAGTACGCCGCGCTGTACCGCGATATGATGGGGATGCAGTAGTATAAGGAAATACGATCCTGCCGGAATTGACACGAAGGGCAGAGCCTAATAGAATAGCTGCAATAAACAAAGACCCCGGAGGGCTGTCATTGCATAACGAGAATAGCGACAATACGGGCAAGCTCAGGCAGATCATTGAGGGCAAGCTCAACAGGTATTACGGGCGAACGCTGGACAACGCCTCGGAAGAAGAGATTTTCCAGGCGGTGGCGCTCAGCCTGCGCGACAGAATTTTGGAACGCGCGGCAAAAGCAGGAGAGGAGACAGCGCGGCGCGGCATGAAAACGCTGTATTACTTGTCCGCAGAGTTCCTGCTGGGCCGGGCGCTGGTCAACAACATGGTAAGTCTCGGTGCGCTGGACGAGTACCGTGCGGTGCTGGACGAGATCGGCTATCCGTTTGACAGGCTGGAGGACCAGGAGAACGAGGCGGGCCTGGGCAACGGCGGCCTCGGGCGTCTGGCGGCCTGCTTCCTCGACTCGCTGTCCACGCTCAACATGCCGGTTATCGGCTCAGGCATACGCTACGAATACGGCATATTCCGCCAGCGCATTGTGGACGGCAAACAGGTGGAAGTGCCGGATGACTGGACGGCCAAGGGCGACGTCTGGTCTGTCGAGCGGCGCGAGGAGCAGGTGGAGGTGCGCTTCGAAGGCACGGTGGAAGAGGTGTGGTCGGAACAGGGCCTTACTGTTCACCACAGGAACTACCAGTCGGTATTGGCCGTGCCCTACGACATGCCGGTGATCGGTTACGACAGCAAAATGCCCGCGACGCTGAGGCTGTGGAGCGCCGAATGCCCGTCGTTCGACTTAGAGTCGTTCAATAAGGGCGATTACGGCTGCATGGTGCAGCAGCGCGAGCTGGCGGAGACCATTTCCAAGGTGCTGTACCCGGAGGACAACCACATTGCGGGGCGGATGCTGCGGCTCAAGCAGTATTATTTCCTCGCGTCCGCCACTATGCAGCACATGGTGCGCGAGCACAAGAAGCGTTACGGCGATGTGCGCACGCTGCCCGACAAAGTGGTGGTGCAGATAAACGACACGCACCCGGCGTTCGCTATCCCCGAGCTGATGCGCATACTGCTGGACGAGGAAAGGCTGAACTGGGACGAAGCTTATGGTATCGTCAGCCGGATATTCAGCTACACCAACCACACGGTGATGCGGGAAGCGCTGGAGGTATGGCCGGAGCAGATGTTCAAGGTGCTGCTGCCGCGGGTATATTCTATCGTTGTTGCGCTAAACGACCGGTTCAGCGATAAGCTGCAAAAAGCGTTTCCGGGCGACTGGGATAAGATAGCCGCCATGTCCATCATCGCGCACGATGAGGTCCGCATGGCCAACATGTGCCTGGCGGTGTGCAGCCGCATAAACGGCGTGTCGCAGCTGCACGGCGACATATTAAAGACGCGCACTTTCCGGGATTTCTATGTGATCAGCCCGGAGAAATTCGTTGCGATTACCAACGGCATCACGCAGCGGCGCTGGCTGGCCGCGGCCAACCCGGCGCTGTGCGGTTTGATACACGACTATATCGGCGGCGGTTTTCTAAAGGACAGCCGCGAGCTGGAGCGTTTAAAGCCGCTGGCTGACAACCCCGCCTTTTTCGCTGATTTCGCGCGGGTGAAGGAGCAGAACAAGCGCTGCCTCGCGGAGTATGTGAAAAAGACGCAAGGCGTTGCGCTAAACCCGGACACGGTGTTCGACGTGCAGGCCAAGCGGCTTCACGAATACAAACGCCAGCTACTAAAAGTGCTGCACATACTCTATCTCT
The DNA here is from genome assembly GCA_050943225.1 of Christensenellales bacterium. Classification (GTDB taxonomy): domain Bacteria; phylum Bacillota; class Clostridia; order Christensenellales; family SZUA-584; genus SZUA-584. The sequence continues at coordinate 30,779 of JBMNOT010000003.1, forward strand.
ACAACCGGCTCACGGAGGATGTTTCATTTTCGCTGCCCCAGCCGGTGACGTTCCTGTTTGCGGCCAAGGCGTCGCCCGCATACCACAGGGCCAAGAGCATCATCCATCTCATCAACGCGGTGGCGGCGCTGGTAGAATCGAACCCGCGCACACGGGATGCCATCCGCGTGCAGTTCCTCGAGAACTACAACGTCACGCTAGCTGAGCGGCTGATCCCTGCGGCGGATATCAGCGAGCAGCTGTCCACGGCGGGCCGCGAGGCTTCGGGCACCGGCAACATGAAGTTTATGCTGAATGGCGCGGTGACGCTGGGCACTATGGACGGCGCCAACGTCGAGATATTCGAGCGGGTGGGTCCGGACAACATATTCATATTCGGTGCGTCAGCCGAGGAGATTGCCTGCATGGAGCGCGACAGGAGCTACGACCCGGGGAAGATATTCGACTCTAATCCGGACGTGAAAGCGGCGGTGACGCGTTTGATTGACGGGTCGCTGCCCGGCGTGGACGCAGGGCAGTTCGAGGACATCTACCGGTCGCTGCTGACTGGAGATTACGACCCGGCCGACAGGTATTTCGTACTGTACGATTTCGATTCTTACCGCGAGGTTTTCGATATGGTGATGAGGGCCTACGTCGACCGGGCGGCATGGACGCGCAGGGCGGCGCTCAATACCGCCAGCGCAGGCTTTTTCAGCTCCGACCGGACAGTCGCGGAATACAACCGGCTGATCTGGCATCTGGAATCGCTGTAGATTACAAGGGGAGGATGAGGCATGCTGGCAGGTTACCGGAACGAAATGCTGCACGATTCCTCTCTGTATATTTTTCGGGAGCCTGTGGGCGCTGTACAGGCGGGCGCTGCGGTCACGATACGTTTCCGCACGCGGCTTAGGCATGTAGAAGGCGTCTTTCTCTGCGTATATAGCGACCAGTTCCGTGAGAACTATAGCATGGCGCTGGAGGATGGCTTCTGGCAGATATCGTTTGCCGCGCCTTCTGAGCCCGACATATACTGGTATCATTTCGCTGTCAAAACGGACGGAAAACTCGTCTACTACGGCGCGGACGGCAAACGCACGGCGGGCATGGGCTGCTCCTACACCGAGCTGCCGCCCGCGTTTCAGCTGACAGTGTATGCCCCCGGTTTTATGCCGGCTGTGTGGTTTCCCGGCGCGGTGATGTACCAGATATTCCCCGACCGGTTCCGGCGCAGCGAGGACGACACGGCGCAAAAAGGGTTTGAATATCACCGGTCCAAAGGGCACACCGTTTACGAGCACAAAAACTGGGACGAGATGCCGCTGTATAAGCCGCTGGAGGGGCAGAAGGCGTACGACCCGTGCGACTATTTCGGCGGTACGCTGAAAGGCATCGAGGACTCGTTGGACTACATCGCCGGCCTCGGCGTGGACGTGATATACTTAAACCCCGTGTTTGAAGCGGCGTCCAACCACCGCTACAACACGGCGGACTATATGCGCATTGACCCGGTGCTGGGCAGCGAGGAGAGCCTAAAAACGCTGTGCGAAAAGGCGGCGGAGCGCGGCATCCGCATCATGCTGGACGGCGTGTTTTCGCACACCGGGGCAGACAGCATCTACTTCAACAAAAACCGCGCTTACGACAGCGTGGGCGCAGCCAACAGCCCGGAATCGCCGTATTACCGGTGGTACAGCTTCGAGCATTACCCTGACAAATACCGTTGCTGGTGGGGGTTCGAGTCGCTGCCCGAGGTGAACGAGCACGACCCGCATTGGCAGGAATTCGTTGTGGCAGGCGAAAACAGCGTCATCCGGTACTGGCTTCGGGCGGGCGTGATGGGATACCGGCTGGATGTGGCGGACGAGCTGCCGGACGACGTGCTGGAACTGATATACAGCACGGCGCGGCAGACGCAGCCCGACGCCGTGATACTGGGTGAGGTGTGGGAAGACGCGACCACCAAATACAGCTATGGCAACAAACGGCGCTACGCGTTGGGCGGGCGGCTGGATTCGGTGACCAACTACCCGTTCCGCAGCGCGGTTATCAGCTTTCTTACCGGCAGGACGGACGCGGAGGACCTGCGCGATTTTCTGGTCGAACAGGCGGTGAAATACCCGCCGCCCATGTACCACTGCCTGACGAACCTGCTGTCGTCCCACGATGTGACGCGCATACGGACGGCACTCAGCACATCCATCGACCCGCACAGCTTAACGCGCGAACAGCAGGCCACGTTTGTCATCAGCGACAGCCAGAACCGCAGGGGAGCTCTCCGGCAGCGGCTGGCGGCGGCGCTGCAGTTTGCGGCGCCCGGCGTGCCGTGCGTATACTATGGCGACGAGCATGGCATGAACGGATTCCTGGACCCGTTCAACCGCGGCACGTTTCGGGAAGGGCCGTACAGCCTGATAGAGGATTACCGCCTGTTTGCGCGGCTGCGCCGCGGCGCGGACGCCCTGCGCACCGGCTATGCCGTATTTTACGCGCCCAATCCCGACTGCATCACGGTGCTGCGCTATGTAACGAGCGGCCGCGATGCGCTGGGACGTGAGGCGCAGGACGGCGCTTATCTGGTGGTGGTCAACCGCTCGGAGTTGCCGCGGCGGTTCGTGCTGGACTTTTTGGTGCGCACCCCGCTGTTTCATCCGGCTCACCAGACGGCGCTGCACCGGCTGATGATCGGCGAGGCGGTGTGCCATATCACCGGCAGGAGGTTTGCCGTAAAGGACGGGCTGCTGGACATGACGATGCCCGGCCTGAGCGCTGTCTGGCTGGAATTTGAACCGGGGGAAAACGTGGAATAATATAGTCGGGAGGCTTTTATGACATATCTTGAGACATACGCGCGGTGGCTGGATGCCGTTAAAGACCCCGCGCTTCTGGAAGAGCTTAACACGATAAAGGGCGACGACGCGCAGATTAAGGAGCGGTTTTTTGCCGACCTGCCGTTTGGCACGGCGGGGCTGCGCGGCATCATCGGCGCGGGCGTGGCCCGCATGAACCGCTACGTGGTGGGCCGCGCCACGCAGGGGCTGGCGAACTACCTGAAAAAGGGCGGCAAGATGGACCTCAAGATGGTGATCGCGTACGATTCTCGGCGTTGTTCCCGCGAGTTCGCGCGGGAAGCGGCCTGTGTACTGGCGGGCAACGGCATCAAGGCCTACCTGTTCAGCCAGCTGACCAGCGTGCCCGAGCTGTCATTCGCGGTGGGCTATCTGAAAACAGACGGCGGCATTGTGATTACGGCGAGCCACAATCCGCGGGATTACAACGGGTACAAGGTGTACGCGTCATACGGCGGGCAGCTGGGGCCGGAGGAGAGCCTTAAGGTGATGGAATGCATCCGGGAGCTGGATTCGTTTGCCGACGTGAAGCGCGCCGATTACGAGGCCAGCGTTGCAAATGGGCTGATCGAGGAAGTGGGCGAGGAGATTGACCGCGCTTACTACCGGCATATTTTAGAGCTGTGCGGCACGGACAGCGCGGAGGATTTTGCGGTGGTGTACACGCCGCTCCACGGCTCGGGGCTGCGCACGGCGCAAAATGTATTTCCCGCGGCAGGGTTTGAGCGTTTTTATGTCGTGGAGGCGCAGAAAC
>JBMNOT010000115.1:0-6644 GCA_050943225.1 Christensenellales bacterium
AATTCCGCGCTCCTGCTCCAGGTCCATCGTGTCCAGCAGCTGCGCATGCATGTCCCGCTCGGAGACAGTATGCGTCGCTTCGATCAGCCGGTCGGCCAGTGTCGACTTGCCGTGATCGATGTGCGCGATGATGCAGAAGTTGCGAATCCGTTCCAAATCCATATATTATCCTCCGTCAGTGCTTACCCAGACTATATTATTAGATACGGCTGCGAATTGCAATCGCTATGTTTTTCTGTGTATAGGGAAGAAAACTTGCTTTTTGCCGCCGCAGTGAATACAATCATAGTGAATACAATCATTATGTAGTATTAATGAAAAGAGGATTGTGCATGTCGGACATACAAAAGGCGCTGGACGCGCTAAACCGCAAGGGGTTTAACGCCGTGTACGCGGCAGATGCAGAGGAAGCAAAGAACATCGTGTTGTCCCTGATCGGCGAAAATGAATCAGTTGGCGTGGGCGGCAGCGTCACGCTGGATCAGATCGGCCTGCTGGATGCATTAGCGGGCAGCGGCCGCACAGTGTATTCCACGATATTGGCGGCGCGCCGCGGCGGCGACAAGCAAGAGATGCGGCGGCTGGGCATGACCGCGGACGTTTACCTCTCCTCCACCAACGCGCTGACGCTGGAGGGCGACCTTATCAACATAGACGGCAGCGGCAACCGCGTGGCCGCCATGATATACGGCCCGAAAAAGGTCATCATCGTCGCCGGCCGCAACAAGCTGACAAAGAACCCGCACACCGCCATTGCGCGCATTAAGAAAATAGCCTGCCCGCTCAACGCGCGGCGTTTGGGCCTCAGCACCCCGTGCGCCACGCAGGGCGTATGCGCCGACTGCGATAGCCCGCAGCGCATGTGCAATGTGGTGGTGCGCATCCAGTGGCCGCCCCACGGCAAGGAATACCACGTGGTGCTGGTGGACGGCGATTTCGGGTATTGAGAAGTCGAAGACAAAGCATTAATAAACGATAAAGGACATCGCCTGCCCGGCATGTCCTTTTTTATATGCAAAAACCTCCCGCTTTTCCATGGGAGGCTCAGGAAATGCCAGGCGATTAGAGATTAAGCATTCAGGCTTATTATATCACGCTCAATCTGCGCCCGAAGCTCCTCGATGCTGCTGAATTTGCGCTCGTCGCGGATGCGTTTCTCGAACGACACGGAAATCGTCTTGCCGTAAAGATCCTGATGCAGTGAAAGTATGTGGATCTCGATGCTCTCGCGTCCGCCCGCGGCCACCGTGGGATTGAAGCCGATATTGCAGACGCCCTGGTATGTGTTGCCTTCCAGCGCGATGGATACGGCGTAAACGCCGCGCAGAGGCACGATCTTTTCGGGCGCGACCATGAGGTTGGCAGTGGGATAGCCCAGCTTGCGGCTGCCGATGCCGCGGCCGGTCCCCACCGTGCCGGTCATCGTATACGCATATCCCAGCAGATCCGCAGCCCGCTCCACGTTGCCCGCCAGCAGGCATTCCCGGATGCGCGTAGAGCTGATCGGCTCGCCGTCGAATATCACGGGCGGTATTTCGCGCACCTTGAAGCCCAGCTTCTCGCCATCGCGGGCCAGTGTGCTGATATTGCCCTTGGCGCGTTTGCCGTATGTGTAGTTGTAGCCCGCAACCAAGCAGACAGGGTGGAAAACGTCGCGCAGCATGCGCGGGAAAGTATGGTGGTCGATGGAAGCAAAGCGCTTGTCGAAATGGGCGATGCAGAGGTAGTCGATGCCCGTCTTCTCGAAAGCGGCTATCTTCTCGTCCAGCGTCATCAGCCGCATCGGCGGGTGCGCGGCGTTGAACACGTCCGTGGGCAGCGCGTCGAAAGTGAACACGGCGCTCTCACCCGGCTCCTGCTTCACCGCCTCGACCAGCGCCATATGCCCCTTATGCAGCCCGTCGAAAGTGCCCAGAGCCAGGCTTAAATTCGAAAACTTCATCCTTCGGGCCTGCGCCCAGGTTATAATCTGCATCACTCATCCACCAGCAGCGTTGAAATCTTCATCATGCCGCCGCCCGCGCGGCCCAGCCCGAGCAGTTCGCCGCCCGCGTAAATGCGGCCCATTTCCATCGGCTTGCCTGCGTATTCCACTGGCGCGCCGTTTACCAGCAGCCGCCTTTTGTCGGCATCGGCGTCAGCTCGCGGCAGGTGGCTTAAAAAACCCTCCAGCGGCAGCAGCGCTTCGGCAGGCACGCCCTGTTCCAGTTCGTCAGCCGTCCAAGCGTCTTCGATAGAAAGCCCCGCGCAGCGCGTGCGCGCCAGAAACGACATATAAGCCGGCCTGTTCAGCGCCCGACCGATGTCTTCACACAGCGTGCGGATATACGTCCCCTTGCCGCACACCACGCGGAACCGGTGGACGTACGCCGACTCGGCGCCCAGATACTCCGTTTCGTATATCTCGATCTCGCGCGGTTTGTCCGGCAGCTCCACGCCAAGGCGTGCCAACTGATAGCGCTTGACGCCATCCTGCTTGGCCGCGGAATATGCGGGCGTTAATTGCGTTACCACGCCCGTGAACCGCGAAAGCGCTTCCTCAACCTCTTCCGGCAGCGGCGAAGGCTCAGATGACCTCGCAGTTACCTTGCCGTAGCTGTCGCCGGTGTCTGTAGACACGCCGAAAGTGATGCCGGCAATGTATTCCTTTTTCCCGCCCATGAGGTACGCGGAGATGCGCGTCGCTTTGCCCACCAGTATGGGCAGCACGCCGCAGGCGCCCGGGTCCAGCGTTCCCGCGTGCCCGGTCTTCTCCCCCAACAACCGCTTAATAAAAGCCACCGCGCCGCCCGAAGACATGCCCGGCGGTTTCAGGAAATTGATGACCCCATTCATTAAACCAGCTCCACGAGCTTATCCAACACGGCTTTTTTGACTTCGTCCAGTTTGCCCCCGGTGCAGCAGCCCGCCGCATTCATATGGCCGCCGCCCCCGTAAGCCGCAGCCACCGCGCCCACGTCGATGTCGCCCTTAGAGCGGAAGCTGATTTTGACGCCCGTGGGCAGTTCGCGGAAAAACACGGCGATCTGCGTCTCCTCGATCTCGCGCGCGTAGTCCACGATGTTCTCGCAGTCTGCGCCCGTCGCGCCGAACTCCTTCATGTCGCTCTCCAGCAGCGTCACGCTGGCAATCTTGCCCTCCGAGAACAGCTCCAGCCGCGAAATCGCCCGGCCGATCAGCCGCGTGGCAAGCAGCGAGCGACGGCGGAACAGTACGTCCGCAGTGGCGCGCAGGTCAAAAAGCTCCACCAGCTCCGAGACATACGCAAGGCTTTTGCGGCCCGTATTAGAATAAGTGAAATTGCCTGTATCGGTGGATATGGCAATGTAAAGATACTTCGCAATGTCAGCATCCGGAAGCACATCGCAGACGCGCATCAGCTCGAATATGATCTCCCCCACAGAAGACGCTTCGGCGATATAGTTGATGTGCGCGAACCCTTCGTTGGTGACGTGATGGTCGATGTTGACCGTCTCAGCCGCCTGCTTGAACAGCTTGTGGCATTTGCCCAGCCGCGCGGTATCCGCGCAGTCCACCGCGATCACCAGCGTTTCGGCTTCATCGCAGACGGACGGGTCTTCCAAAACGCCCGCAGGAAACAGCGGCGCGTAACGGTCCGGCATCCCGCCGTCGCAGCAGATGCGCGCCCGCTTGCCCAGCTTTTCCAGTATGCACCGCAGCGCAAAACAGGAGCCGAGCGTGTCCCCGTCCGGCTGTATATGCGCGACCAGTATGATGTCTTTGGCCCTCTCTATGGCCTGTTTAACGTCGATTAAATCCATGTTGTCAGACTTTCTTGAGCAACTCCGATATCCTGCTGCTGTACTCGATGGACGTGTCCAGTAAAAACTTGATTTCGGGCAGGCGCCGCAGCCGCATGCGCGCACCCACCTCGTTTTTGATGAAGTGCTCCGCATGGGTCAGCGTCTCGATCGTGGACTTTTTGAATTTCTCGGTATCGTAGACGCTGATATACGCCTTGGCGTATTTTAAGTCACGGGAAAGCTCGACGTGCGTCACGCTCGCCATCTCGGATATTCTGGGATCCTTCATCTCGTTTTTGATAATGTCGCTCAGCACACGCTTGAATTCCGACTGTATGACTGAGATCCTGTCCTTGTGCACTATCTCTCTATCTCCTGCATTTCAAAGGCTTCGATGACGTCGCCTTCCTTAATGTCATTATAGTTTTTGATGGTAATACCGCATTCATACCCGGCAACAACTTCTTTGACATCGTCCTTGAAACGCTTGAGCGAAGCAATCTGCCCTTCGTGCACCACCACGTTGTCGCGCAGCAGCCGCACGGAAGCGCTCCGGACAATTTTGCCGTCCGTCACATAGCTGCCCGCAATGGTGCCAATGCTGGACACGACGAATATGTTGCGCACTTCCGCATGGCCCAGCACGACCTCTTTATACTCAGGCGCAAGCATACCCTTTATGGCGAGCTCCAAGTCTTCGATGGCCTTGTAGATGACGCGGTAAGTGCGGATTTCCACCTTTTCCTTCTCCGCCTCGGCGCGGGCAATGCTGTCCGGCCGGACGTTAAAGCCGATGATGACCGCGTTGGAAGCGGAGGCCAGCATGACGTCCATCACCTTGATGGCGCCCACGCCCGCATGGATTACTTTCACGCGCACTTCTTCGTTGGACAGCTTCTCCAGCGCCTGCTTGACCGCTTCCACCGAGCCCTGCACGTCCGCCTTGACCACGATGTTGAGATCCTTCACCTTGCCCTGCTCAACCTGGCTGAACAGGTCTTCAAACGATACCCTGGACAGGCTCTTGAGCTGTTCGGCTTTCTGTTTATCCTTTCTTTCCTCTGCCACCAGGCGGGACAATTTATCCTGTTCCACAGCGTGCAGTATGTCGCCCGCCACCGGAACTTCGGAGAAGCCGATAACCTCCACCGGCTGCGATGGATACGCCTCTTCCACGCGGTTGCCCTTATCGTCGCTCATCGCGCGCACGCGGCCGTAAGCCACGCCCGCAACGATGGTATCCGACACGCGCAGCGTACCGTTCTGTACCAGCACCGTAGCCACCGGGCCGCGGCCTTTGTCCAGTTTGGCCTCGATGATGGTACCCTTGGCCAGGCGGTTGGGGTTGGCTTTGAGTTCCTGCATTACCGCCACCAGCAGCACCATCTCCAGCAGGTTGTCGAGACCCTCTTTGGTAATCGCGGAAACCGGCACCATGATGGTATCGCCGCCCCATTCCTCGGCCAGAAGGCCGTGCTCCGTGAGCTCCTGCTTGATGCGCTCCGGGTTGGCAGTCGGTTTGTCTATCTTGTTGATCGCGACGATGATGGGCACTTCCGCCGCTTTGGCGTGGTTGATCGCCTCAATCGTCTGCGGCATCACGCCGTCGTCAGCAGCCACAACGAGTATCGCGATATCCGTCACCTGAGCGCCGCGCGCACGCATGGCGGTAAACGCCTCGTGGCCCGGCGTATCCAGGAACGTGATCTGGCGGCCGTTGTGCATGACGGTGTACGCGCCGATATGCTGCGTAATGCCGCCCGCTTCGTGCTCCGTCACCTTCGTCTTACGGATGGCGTCCAGCAGGGACGTCTTGCCATGGTCGACATGGCCCATAACGGTGACAATCGGCGGACGCGGCACGAGATCTTCCTCGGCATCCGGCTGATCCACTTCGTCCAATACGTCCTCGGCCGTCTTTTCCGGCTTGTATTCCAGCTCAATGCCGAATTCGGTGCATATCAGCTGCGCCGTGTCGTAATCGATCTCGGAGTTGATGGTGCACATCATGCCGACCAGCAGCAGCTTTTTGAGAATCTCCGCAACCGGCTTTCCGGTTTTTTCAGCCAACGTTTTCACGGATATCATTTCCGTGGTCATCACGACCTTGTCGATCACGACAGGCGTGGGCTGCACAACCGGCTTATGAGCTTTTGACCGCCGTTTGCCCCTGTATCTTTCATCCTCATCAATGACGATGCGTTCTTTGATCAGCGCCTTCTTGGATCTTCTGTTCCTCTCTTCTTTATACAGATTGTCCTGCGACTTCTTGCTCGGTGCGCCGCGCTTCTCCGTCGGCACAAACGGCATTTTCACCGCCACCGGCTTGGCACCCGACGCTTTTTTGCCGGAAGCAGGCTTGGTTTCTGCCCGCGGGCGGCTGCCCTTCCCAGCAGGATGGTCCTGTCTTGGCGGCCGGCTGCCATGAGCGGCCAGGCGTTCCGGCCTCTGCGGGCGAGCCTCCTGCCTGGCCACGCGGGTATCCTGAGTGGTTGAAGGCGCTTTCTGTACGGTTTCTGTGGGAACGGCAGCAGCCGGAGCCTCCTCCGGTGCTTTATCCTTCTCAGAAGCGGCGGGCGGCGCATCCTGCCGGGCAGGCTGTGCTTCTGCGGTCTGAGCCGACTGTGCCGCTTTGGCCCCCTCAGCCGCATGCGTTTCCGCTGCAGCCAGCTGCTGCTCCTCCTGCTGCTGGCGGAGGCGCTTTTCTTCCGCCTCAGCCCGCACAACCTGAAGCAGTTCCGCCTCAATGCGTTTCAGCGTCGCCAAATGAGCCTGGACGGTAGCCTGCAATGCTTCCATGCGCGCCACCGTCTGCTTCGATTTGTCGATCAGCTGTTTGTTCATATCGATAATTTTAAGTTTACTCATTCACTGCCACTC
>JBMNOT010000116.1:0-6514 GCA_050943225.1 Christensenellales bacterium
CGTATCGCAGGCATTGAGCGTACTGCTGTTTGTGGGCGGCATCGCCTATCTCATCGTCACGCGAGTCAAAAACGTAACCTATCAGCCATATGATGGATACTACAGCCTTGATTGGACGCAGGAGCAGATAAATGAATATAAAGAGAACAGCGCCATCATCAAGGCCCGTCTGAAGGCCCAGGAAGCCATGGCTCGAGCAGAGCGACTGAAGGAGAAATATGGTGAAGGGGTGCCGGTGGTCGAAAAAGCGCTGGACAGGGCTGAAGACTTAAAAACAAAACTGGAGCGGCTTTTAGAGGAACGCGGGCTCTTGGAGGATGAAGATAATCCGGAGCATGTTGCCGAGGAAAACAACATCTACGAAAAGGACGACGACAAGGAATAAGGCGATTAACATGAGAAATTTAACCATGCTCACTGACCTTTATCAGCTGACGATGATGTACGGCTATTACCGTTGCGGCATGGCCGACAGGATTGGCATTTTCGATTTGTTTTTCCGAAAATCGCCGGGCGGCAGCGGCTACGCCATTGCAGCAGGGCTGGAGCAGGCGATCGATTTTATCAATGATTTGCATTTTGCGGATGAAGATTTGGCCTATTTGCGGTCGCTTGGCCTCTTCAATGAAGATTTCCTGAATTTGTTAAAGAATTTCAAATTTACGGGCGAAATGTATGCGGTGCCCGAGGGCACGGTGGTATTCCCTTACGAGCCAATCATCCGGGTGAAGGCGCCCATCATGGAGGCGCAGCTTTTGGAGACGGCTCTTCTTAACATCATCAATCATCAGACGTTGATCGCGACAAAATCGTCGCGCGTGGTGTACGCGGCTGAGGGGGACAGCGTGCTGGAGTTCGGCCTCAGGCGTGCTCAGGGGCCTGATGCGGGCATCTACGGCGCGCGGGCGGCCATCATTGGCGGCTGCAGCTTCACGTCCAACGTGCTGACCAGCGAGCTGTACAATATTCCCGCCAAGGGGACGCACGCGCACAGCTGGGTGATGAGCTTCCCGTCGGAGCTGGACGCGTTCCGCGCCTACGCGGAAATTTTCCCGGACAGCGGTCTTTTGCTGGTGGATACTTACGATACGCTCAGGAGCGGCGTGCCCAATGCGATCAAGGTATTTGAGGAATTGCGCAGCAAAGGCTATAAACCTCTCGGTATAAGGCTGGATTCCGGTGACCTTGCGTATCTCAGCAAAAAAGCCCGCGCCATGCTGGACGAAGCGGGCTTCCAAGACGCCAAGATATTTGCGTCGGGCGATATCGACGAGTGGCTGATTCGCGACATGAAGCTGCAGGGCGCGCGCATCGACGTGTGGGGCGTGGGTACCAAGCTGATCACCAGCGACGGATGTCCTGCGCTGGGCGGCGTATACAAGCTGGCTGCCGAAGTGCACAACGGAAAAATGATCCCGAAGATCAAGATCAGCGACAATGTGGATAAGATTACCAATCCAGGCTACAAGAAGCTGACGCGCATTTACAGCAACCAGACCGGCAAAGCTATTGCCGACCTCATACAGCTGGATTGGGAGAAGATCGACGAATCCAAACCGCTGACGATATTCCATCCGGTGGATACCTGGAAAAGGATGCGGCTGACCGATTATCACACCAAAGAACTGCTGATTCCCGTATTTATCGACGGGCAGCAGGTTTACCAGTCGCCGCCGCTGATGGAGATTCAAGAATATTCGCGCGCAGATCTCAATACTTTCTGGGATGAAGTGCGGCGCCTTATCAACCCGCAGGAATATAAAGTGGACCTGTCGCAGGAATTGTACGATTTGAAGCGGTCTATGCTGGAGCAGTGGAGCTCATCATAGTTTCCGGTATCATATATAGACAAGGACGCCAGCGCCATCCGACATTTTTTTCTGCCGTCCGGTGATACCCTCTACCCAAGGGGAGGGTGATTTTGTGGAAGGCTTGAGGAAAACGTGGACGGGAAATTATCGCGCTGCCGATGTGGACAGGCTGCTGATGAAGCTGCGGTGTGATTACGAAAGCCGCATGAAGGAGCAGAAACTGCGTATACTCGAACTGCGCAGCGAAAACCAGGCGCTCAGGGAACAGCTCAAAAAACACCAGGCAGATGCTCAATACATATCGAAGATTATCGCGCGGGCTGAGCAGACCGCCAAAATGATCATCGAACAGGCCGAGATGAAAGCGATGAGGTGCCTGGCCGAATCCGAAGCGATGAGCCATCGGATGCAGATGAAAGCACGCGACTGTCAGAAACGGCTGCTCAGGCTAAAGAAAGCGAGTGAATCGGTGTACCTCGCGGCCTGCCGGGCCGTACCGGAGGAATCGCCCGATGAATCCGCCCGTGCCGTGGCGCGGGCCGTGCTGAGCCTGTACGATTCCATGCCCCGGCAGGAGAAAAACAATATCCCAGGCTGACGAAATATGGGCGCCGCAATGGTTTCGGCGTCCATATAGCATCATATATACACCGTACTAAACCCGAAATGGAGGCCGATTCATTGGTCATCTTATTCGACGCAATTCAATTCGTCGAAACGGCGTTGGTATTTTCCTCGTTTCTGTTCTGCACAATTATGTTTGTAAGAACCAAGGATAGGCTGACGCTGCGGACGCTGATGGTGCTGGCGCCCGTTGGCGTGCTGCTGTTCATCTCATTCATGTACAGCCTTCACAACAGCGACCTCAACACCGGCGGGGTCGATCTCGACTGGCTGTCTCCGCTGTTTGCGCTGCTGGTCATCGCGCTGGTGATGCTGTCCATATTCACAACCTGCAACTACATTATCAAGCTTTTTCCGATGTCCGCGGGGCGCAGACGGGTTGCGCTCATCATTGCGGCGATGCTGGTAAGCGCGCTTTTGATCATTACGGCTGTGCTGGTAATGTACATCTCTAAATCCGATCTCGCCAGCGCCATGACCAACGCGCTGTGGGCGTTTTATCCGCTGTGTTCGCTCGCGCTGTTTGTAGAAGCTGTCGCGCTGTGTTTCATGTATCGGAACATCACTGAGCCGCACGAACAGCGGCTGGCGCGTTATTTTCTGATCGCATTTTTGCCGCAGATCGTCTATTCATTCATCGACTTTTTCCTGCTTAAAAGAGTGCTGTTTCAGATTACCCACCTCTCGTATGCGCTGTTCTCGGTGTTTGTGTTTGTCGATCTGTGCACCTATTTCTTCCGCCATTACAGCCGCGACTTGGACATCAGTCGTGCGAGGGATACGCTGCAGGCTAAATATGCCCTTTCTGAGCGCGAATTCGAAGTGATTGAACTGCTCGTACAGGGACTGACCAACCAGAATATAAGCGACCGGCTCCATATCTCCGTTAACACCGTCAAATCCCATGTGAAAAGGATATATAAAAAGCTGGGCGTCACCAACCGCCTGCAGCTCGTTAACCTGCTGGGCGGGAACGGCAATTATCCCGAAATAGCTGATGATGACGCAATTCACCCGAAAGGGTGAGCGCAAATTCACCCGAAAGGGTGAGCGATTCCATAAACGCGGGGCATTGTCCGTCACCAAACCTGTTTATTATGATGTATGCATCGCAAGTGTGGAGGCATCAGATGGACAGGTTTTTTAGTTTCATCATTCGTCATCGCATTATTGTCATCACCGTGTTCATTTGCATGGCCGCTCTGTGCGGTTTTTTGATGTTGGGCGTCGGCAGCAACTACGACCTTTCCAAATACCTGCCTGCCGGTACGGAATCCAAGGAAGGCATGGATATACTGGTAAACGAGTTCAGTTACAACGGCACTGCGCTGCTCATGCTGGAGAATAAATCCATTGCTGAGGTGCTGGATATCAAGGAAAAAGTCGCCGCGATCGACGGTGTGGAAAAAGTGGTATGGCTGGACGATATCGCGGAGTTGAAGCAGCCGGTGGAGCTGATCGACGAAGAGGTGCGTAACAATTATCTTGTGGGCAATGACGCGCTTCTTCAGATCGTGTTTACCGAGGAAGACGATTCGGCGCGTACCTACGCGGCCCTCGACGCGATAAGGGCTGATTTGGGCGATGATGCAAAGCTGGCCGGAAACGCTGTGGATTCCTACGGGCTGGTTAGCGTAACGGGCGACAGCATGGTAAGGGGGATACTTATCGCGCTGGCCATATGCCTGGTCATTCTGCTCGTGACCGCCGAATCCGTGATGGAGGTCGTACTGTTTCTGTTTAATATCGGCGTCGCCATACTGCTCAATCTCGGCACCAACATCATATTCGGTGAGATATCGTTTATGACATTTGCCAGCGCCGCGATACTGCAGCTTGCCGTATCCATGGACTATTCGATATTCCTGCTGCACCGGTTCAGTCAGGAGCGGCAAACGGAAAGCGATCCGACGATCGCCATGGTCCGCGCGGCCAAAAGCACATTCGGGTCGGTAATGTCCAGCGGCCTTACTACTGTGGTCGGATTTCTGGCCCTCATATTCATGAGCTATACCATCGGCATGGATATGGGGCTTGTTCTGGCGAAAGGCATCTTGTTCAGCTTGATTTGCGTGCTGGTGCTCTTGCCTGCTCTGGCAGTAATGTTTACCAAAGCGATCGACAGAACAAAGCATAAGCGTCTGTTGCCTTCGCTGAAAAAGGTGCAGCACGTGCTGGGCGGAAGGGTTCGCTATGTAGTGCTTGCCGTCATGGGTATTGTATGCGTTATCAGTTATATGGCGCAAAACCATAACACATTTTTGTATTCCGCGAACAGCACCGGCGACAGTCAGCAGATCGCCATAAACCGTGAGATTGACGAGAAGTTTGGCATCAGGAATAATTTCATCGTTCTGGTGCCGCGCGGCAATCCGGACGGGGAGTTTGAAATGGCGGAAATGCTGAGTGCGCTGGATGCGGTAAGCAGCGTGCAGGGCATATACGCGTTTGTCGACCCGTATATGCCGTTGGAAATCGTACCGGAGAGCCTGAAGGACGAGTTCTTAAGCGAACGCTATTCGCGTTATATCGTGGAAGTGACCGGCAGCGTCGAGAGCGACGTGGCTTTTAGAGCGGTGGAACAGATCCGGCATATCGTGTCTGAGAGCTTTTCCGAAGGCGCCTATGTGACCGGAGCTACACCCGTCGTGTACGACGTGCGCAGCGTGACAGAGGGCGACTTCTCGCTGGTCACGATACTATCCATCGTATTCGTTGGGCTTATCATACTGATCACCTTCCGGTCTATTACCATACCGATACTGCTGCTCTTCGTCATTGAAACGTCCATATGGATCAACATGGCGGTGCCGTATTTTACGGGTACTGCGATGGTATTCATCGGCTATATGGTGATCAGCTCGGTACAGCTGGGCGCGACGATCGATTATGCGATTTTGATGACGAGCTATTACCGCGAGGGGCGTCAGACGATGTCCAAGCGGGAAGCGTCGGAATACGCCGTGGAAAAGGCGGGCGGTTCCATCATGATATCGGCGCTGGTGCTTTCGGCGGCGGGGTTCGTGGTGGCGAATGTGTTCATACAGCCAGCCATGGCGCAACTGGGCACGCTGATCGGGCGTGGGGCACTGCTGTCCGGCTTCCTGTCCATATTCGTGCTGCCTCAACTGCTGATGCTGCTGGATAAAGCGATAGACAAAACAACTTTGAAGACCAATTTGCTGAAAAGGAGGCAGGCTGGATGACCAAACATTTTGAAAGCTGCTGCGCGGCTATCGCGATATTATTGTTCCTGCTCATCGCACAGATAAAAGACTGGCTGCTGGGGAGGCGGTTACATGAAGTTTAACAGATTCCTGTTTGCAGTAATGGCATTGGCGCTCTGCCTGCTGCCCACGGTGCCTTCGGCGCTGGCATCCGGTGAAGGGAGCACAGCGGAAACCAGCGGTACGCCGTCCGGAACATCAAAAAATGAGACCGTATATGCCATGCTTAACAGCGACGGCAGCGTAGACCGCATTTATGTGGTGAACCAGCTTTTCGGTGAATACACCGACTACGGCACGTATACCGACATCAAAAACCTGTCCACGAGCAGCGTGCCCACTGTCCAAGGCGATAAAATCACGTTCCCGGATGAATATGTTGAAGGCGGGCTCTATTATCAGGGAACGATGACGGGAGAGTTGCCGCTGACGTTTGATATCGACTATAAGCTGGACGGAAAGCCCACGTCGGCAGAATCGCTGGCCGGCGCGGCGGGCCGTTTGCAGCTGAGCATTACGGCGTCGCCCAACGAAAAATGCGATCCTGCGGTGCGGGAAGGGCTGATGGCCCAGATCACCGTTCAGCTGGATACGCGCTGCGCCGAGAACATCAGCGCGCCGGATGCCACGGTAGTCATCGTGGGCAAGACGACGACGATCAACTATATAGTGCTGCCCGGCGAATCCGGCATGTTGGCCGTGACCGCGGATGTCCAGGACTTTCATATGGACGCCACCACCATAACGCTGCTCAAAGGAACGATAGCGGCTTCCGGCATCGACGAGAAGCTGGACGAATTCGACGACGGCTTTGACGACATGCTGAGCGGCGCGAATGATATGGTGGACGGC
>JBMNOT010000117.1:0-6513 GCA_050943225.1 Christensenellales bacterium
CGGCGTGATGCCGGTCACATGAAACCACGCCGCGCCGTCAAACACGCGCGGCCAGTCCACGGTACCGGGCTTCATCTGCGATATGGCGGAGTGGTCGCGGTCGTACACCACGCTGGAAGGCCGCTGATTTGCGCCCGACTCCAGAAAATAAATGCCCATCCGCCCGCCGCCATACACGATGTGCGACACGTCCACGCCGAACCCGCGCAGCTCGCGTACACACGCCCGCGTGATGTCGTTGTCGGGCAGCGCCGTCACGAACACGGCGTCCAGCCCGAAGTTGGCCAATGATACCGCCACGTTGGCCTCGCCGCCGCCAAACGTCGCTTCAAATGCGGGCGACTGGAAAAACCGCTCATGCCCCGGCGCCTTCAGCCGCAGCATGACCTCGCCGAACGTGACCACTCTTGTCGCCATGTCAGGCCCCCTTGAACATGCGGATGATATCGTCGGAATCCATCACCGCGCCGTATTTCATCTCGAAGTTGCGGAGCGCCGCGTTGTGCAGCTCGTCGTCAAACGACGACACCGCGTCTCGCGCCACGATCACGTGCAGCTGGTGATGGAACGCTTCGTGCACCGTATCCTCCACGCAGATCTGCGTCACCGTGCCCGTCACGATGATGGTGTCCCGGTCCAGGCTGCGCAGCACGTCCGGCAGGTTGGTGTTGTGGAACGACGAATAGCCGTATTTTTCAACGATGTAGTCGCCTTCCTGCGGATAAATCTCGTCGATGATGTCGGTGCAGTCCAGCACCTTGTCGACGTCGGGGTAATACCGCTTGAACCCGCGCACGCAGGCGTTCACCGCTTCAATCTGCGGGCTCCAGTTCCACAGCAGCGTCCGCTTCGGCCCCGCTAGGAATTTGGTATAGATCACCGGAACATCATTCTCCCGCGCAAACGCGATCAGCTTTTGATTGGCTGGAATGGTGGCGCGCGCGTCGGGCACTTCCATGCCCGCTCCCTCCCGCACAAAGTCGTTCTGCAGATCCACAATCAGCAGCGCCGTTTTATCAATACTGTACTCCATAATCGTTCCTCCTTCAAGCGTTACTCTTTATTTTTTGCTGGTATAGCTTGGCGTACATCTTATCGCGCACCACGCAGCCGGCAGGCAGCATGCTGCGCATCAGCTCCACGCACTTGGTGCAGGTGATACACGTCTTCCCGGGCGCAATCTCCCCGGTTTCCAGTATGTCGTTGGCGAAACCCGGATTGGCGAACGCCTGCCGGCCAAACCCGATGAAGTCGGCATGCCCGTTCTCCAGCGCATACGCGCCCGCCTGCACCGCAAAGCTCTTCAGCCAGCTGTAGCCCGCGCCGATGAACGCCATCTCCGGCACCCCGGCCTTGGCCTTAGCCGCCAGCGTCAGCAGCCGCTCCACGCCTTTCACCGGCGGTTCGGGCGGCACATACGGGCCGTTGTCATATGGCCGGTTGACATGCGGTATCAGATACGGGTTGCCCACCGTCACGGCGCACAGCCGCACGCCAATGCCATGCAGCTCGCGCAGCAGCTGCACGGGCTCCGTCAGGTCCGGCTGCCCGTCCGGTCCCACGCCGAAGCCGTACTGCGGCTCCATCGCGTCATACAGGCTGAGCCGGCTGGCCAACGTGATGCGCGCGTCCACCGCCTGTTTGACTTTCTCCGCCGCGTTTTTGATGAAGCGCGTGCGGCCTTCGTAATCGCCGCCGTACCGGCCTTCGCGGGTATGCGCGCCCAGCAGCTCGCCTAAGAGATACCCGTGGCTCGCCTTGACATCCACCGCGTCAAAGCCTGCCGCCTGCGCCAGCCTCGCCGTGTCGGCGAACCGGTCCTCCAGCGCTTCCAGCGCCTCGTCCGTCACCACAGGATAATCCGGCGCGACGCCGTACTTTTCGTCCAGCACCGGATTGTGCGCCGCCATCACGGGCCGGGGAACGCCGCCCGGCTTGCTGTAGCGGCCGGAGTGCGTCAGCTGTATCACCAGCATCGGCGCATGCCCGCTGTGCTTCAGCGCGGTTTCCCTGACCCCGTCCGTCAGCCGCCTGAACGCGTCCACGTTGCCTTTATGCAGGTGCAGCTGGTGCATGGACGCCCGGCCTTCCGGCACAACCGCCACCGCCTCAAACCAGATGATGCCCGCGCCGCCCCTGGCAAAGCTTAAATAGCGCCGCCGCGTGAGCTCGCCCGGAGAGCCGTCCTCCAGCGCGTCCGCACCTTCCATCGGCAGCACCGCCAGCGAATTGTTCACCTTAAAGCCGTTTATCACATGGCTTTTCCTATATATCTCCGTATTCCCGGAAAATCCGATATTAACGCCTTCGTCGCTGCAGTATTTCTTGATCTCGTCCAGCGTTTTAAAAGTGTTCTTCATTGCCCCCTGCTCTTCCTGTCAATATATATTGTCGTTGCCGCGAAAGCCCCGCCACACGTTCTCGAAGAAATCGTCGTCCTCCGGCAGCGGCCGCACCGGACGCCACTCAAAGACGCACTCCCCGTGCCGATAGGTCACTTCCTGCACCATCCGGCCCAAATCGCCCTGATCCAGTACGAACCGGAAACGCTCGTCCAGCGCCTCATGCGGCTTGTCGCCCGCCGCATCATAATACAGCGCGCTGCCACGGCTTTTGCCGCCTTTTTCGATGTAATCCGCCATCGCCGAGAGGTGAACGTACTGGCCGATTAGCGCATCGCGGTACCTGAAGAACTGCGGCAGCGTCTCTTGGGAACATCCGGCATCGCACTCCAGGTCAACAAGCCGCTGCTTTGTCTTCTTTGCCAGCTCCGCAATCGCTGCGCCTTCCCGCATCGCCGCCCCCGCGCAGCTCATGTCCCGCTGCGCTTCGCCCAGAAGCTGCGCTGCGTTGTCCGCCCGCTTCAGCGCCATATCCCCCATATTTATCACGCGCTCTATCTGTTCCATCGCCGCCTGAGCGAAACGTCCAGCGCTGTCCGGCTTGCCATTGCGCCGCGCTGCAATATACCGAGCCACCCGCATCGAGCCCACCTGCCCGGCGTTCAGCGCGCTGCCGCCCGGCCGGTATACGCCGTGAGTCGCCGCCGCTTCGCCAGCCGCGAACAGTCCTTCCACATCCGTCTGCCACCAGCAGTCCACCGCCAGCCCGCCGTTGTTGTGCTGCGCGCACAGCGCGATCTCCAGCGGCTCTTCTTTCAGGTCCACGCCCCGATTGAGGTAAAATTCATACGCCGGCGCGTTCATATGGATCAGGCGGTCCACAGGCGTGCCGAACAACGCGCCCGCTTTCTCCAGATAGCCCCGCGCTTCATCGCCCAGCGCGTCAAAGTCCGCTTCGCCGCCGCCCGCGTTCCGCGTAAAGTCCAGAAACACGCGCCGCCCTTTTACGCAGCGCTCCACGTACACCAGTATGTCAATCAGCGACGAACCGCCCGCTGCCTTGCGCACATCGAACGGCCACTGATACCCTTTCAGAAATACGCAGTCCAGCAAAGCGCCCCGGCTGCCAAAATATTCGTCCAGAAACTCGCGTTCATCGCCGCCGTCAGCGTCCGTGGATACAAACCGCGGCAGCACCTGCATATACGTACCGGAGACGTTCCACCGCGGCGATACCGATGCCAGCCCGTACTGCCATTCCGTGAGATTCCGGCCGCGCGCCCCCGCCTCCAGCGCAATGCCGGTCGCGCCGTGCTGGCCCTCGGGATATACGGTGTCGGCATACAGCCCGGCCGGCCCGCCCGTCGCCCAGACGATATTGACGCAGTTAAAAGCGGTGTAACTCACCACCCCCTGCGCCAGCGCGCCGAGGTCCAGGCACAGCAGCCCAATCGCTTTGCCGCCGCGGGTCAGTATGGACACCGCCTGCATCCCCGAATAAACTGGGATATTCTTCGCTTTAACCGAGCGTTCCAGCGCTTCCACCATCAGCCGGGATGTCAGCGGCCCGGCGGAAGTCGCCCGCCGCCTCGGGTCGTGGTCGGTCTTGTAGCCGACGTATTCGCCGTAGCGGTTCACCGGAAACGGCACGCCCAGCTCGCATAGCCTTAAAAAACACGCCGCGGAATTCGCCGCCTCGGCCATCGCGATGTCGCCGTCCACGCACTGCCCGTCAAACAGCGTCTGCGCCATCTCGCGCACCGAATCGCCCTCGCCGCCCGACAGCGACAGCTTGTAATAAGTCTGCTTGTCCGAGCCGGCGTTGCGGGACGTGCTGCTGCCGATATCCTCACAGACAAGCGCAATGTCGGTCACGCCGCGCGCATAAAGCTGGTCCGCCGCGTTCAGCGCGGCAGCGCCCGCACCCACCACCACGGTGTTCACCGATATGACTTTAACGTCGCGCCCGTAAACATCCATACTGTCCATGCCAACCCACCTACAGCCGCCGGATATGGAACCCGCCGTCCACGTTGAGCACTTCCCCGGTGGAATACGGCAGCTCGCCGCTGCATAGCAGTGCGACGGCCTTCGCCACATCCTCCGGCTTGCCCCATCTTCCTATCGGGCATATCCCCTGCGCAAAAAGCGCATCGTATTTTTCCTTGACCACTGCCGTCATATCGGTGGCGATGATGCCCGGCCTTACCTCATACACATAAATAAGCTCAGAAGCCAGCCGGTCTGCATACAGCTGCGTCAGCATCGACACGCCCGCCTTGGATACGCAGTATTCGCCCCGGCTTACGGACGACACAAACGCGGAAATCGAGCCGATGTTGACAATCGTGCCGCGCCGCCCGTCCACAGGCTCCTGCGCTATCATCTGCTTTGCCACAATCTGCGTGAAAAACATGTTGGCCTTAAGGTTGATGCTGATCACCCGGTCAAAGCTCTCTTCCGTCATCTCCAGCAGGTCCACGCGCTTTTGCGGGCCCACACCCGCATTGTTCACCAGCACGTCCACGCGACCGAAGGCCGAAAGCGCCGCGTCCAAGCAACGCTGCCTGTCCCGTGCGTCCGCCACGTCGCCCTGCACGCTCACCACACGCCCCCGCGCACGCAGCGCGCCTAAGTTCTTTTCAATCGTCTCGTTCATGTGCGCGTGCATCACCGTTACGTTATATCCCATATCCAACAGCTTTTGCGCGATGGCGTATCCGATGCCGCGGCTGCCGCCCGTTACAATCGCCGTCTGCCCCATTTCCAAATTCCTTTCCGTGCGGATTCGCTGAAAATATATACCGGGAATTGTCACTGTAAAAATTGTACCCTATCCTGCCCGAATAAGCTATAATAAGACTTGCTCAATAATTAGCGTATTTTGCGCTCAAAGGGGTGCATTCATGAATATGGAAAGCAATCCTTCCCGCGAAATTGACGTTTATTATCGCGAATCCCCAAACCTCGCCGCCGCGGACACACATTTTCATAATGTGCACGAAATAATCTTCATCGCGGACGGCAGCGTCCGCATCCACGCCGGCAGCAAAACCTACAACGCATCCGGAAACACCATCGTGTTCTTCAGCAACCTGGAAAAACATTCGGTCACCGTCACCCAGGCCCCCTATAAGCGCTATGTGGTATCCCTGTCGCAAAACTATACCCACCAGATGCTGAAGGACTCTCCGCTGCTGTCCATACTGCTGCAGCGGCCCGAGAGCTTTTCTCATGCCATCGCGCTGGACAACAAAACGGCAAGCGGCATCCGGCAGGTGCTGGATACCATGGTGGCCGAAGCATCCCAGCAAAAGGCGTTCTGGACGCTGCGCCTGTCGCTTCTTATCACCGACATGCTGATCCGCCTGTACCGGTTCTCCCGCAGCGCTTTCCCGGTGAACGCGATGGACGACGCCGCGCGCATCGTCACCGAAACGCAAAGGTACATCACCGAGCACGCCCATGAGGACATCTCGCTGGAGCAGCTTGCCGCCCGGCACTTCATCAGCAAATACCACCTGTCCCGCATATTCAGCCGTATCACGGGTTACACGTTCCGCAACTACCTGATACTGCACCGCCTGTCCATCGCGAAAGACCTGCTCATCCACACCGGCAAGCCGATATCCGAAATCGGCCAGCTGTGCGGGTACGGCAACGTCAACCACTTCATCCGCATATTCAAGGCGCACGAAGGCCAAACTCCTTACCAATACCGCAAAGCCCACCGCAGCCAGTGAAAGTTTTTATTAGGTCTTTCTTGTACTTCTTTGTTGATTCTTGAATATGGTTATCTGCTCAAAAAGTAGCATATTCAGCAGGTACAAAATTTTTTATTTGGATGTAGTTGGTAGTTTCCCTTGTATTTTTAATTTGCCGAATTATAATTATTTGTGAACTGTTTGAATAATCTAACTTCGGAATTATTTAGTATAATAATTTTCTAGTTATTCTCATCGGTATCAAGATCTTTTGTGGGTTGCAGGTATTTGGAGGACTACTATGTATCAATTATCGTTCGAAGATATTGAACTTTATAAAAAACTCGCTCTTCAACCGTACCGAGTAGCGTTCATCGATGAATGTGGCAACTTTGGTTTTGATTTTCAAAACAATACAACTTCTAAGCCTAGTGGTTCATCGCTTTATTATGTTATTTGTGCTGTAG
>JBMNOT010000118.1:0-6467 GCA_050943225.1 Christensenellales bacterium
ATAACACACCGGAACCTGAAACAGGTCGGCCATGTTCTTCAGCACGTCGACATCCGGCGTGGATTCCGCGCGCTCCCATTTGGATACCGTCTTGTCGGAATAGTTAAGCTTTTGGGCAAGCTCCGCTTGTGTCCAGCTGGCGGATTTGCGCAGCTCCGCAATGTTTCTGGCGATAACAGACCTAAGTTCCGGCATATGCTTTTCCTTCCATGAATCTTTAAGCAGTATAACACAAGGCATATGCACAAATCAAACCGCTAAAAAACAAGCTCTACGATTCGTAGAATCGCGGTTTTTTTCTCTACGAAACGCTTCCCAAACTATAGAATACGCCACGCTCAGCGGAGAGTGACGCGAGCAGCGTTTTCATGTACCTTTAAGGACGTATGAAACCGCTGAATATTCCCATAATTGTAGTGGTGATTGAAAAGGAGAATTGTTAGTGAATAACTATGTGATAACATGCTGTTCCACATCCGACATGCCGGCGAGCTTTTACAGCGAAAGGCATATTCCATTCGTGAGCTTTCATTACACGATCAATGGCAAGCTGTATCCCGACGATTTGAGCAAAACGATGTCGTTCAAGGAGTTTTACGACATCATGCGTTCAGGCGTGCAGCCCACCACCTCTCAGGTGAATGTCGACGAGTATATGGAATTCTTTGAACCGTTTCTGAAAGACGGTCAGGATGTGCTGCATGTCTGTCTGTCTTCCGGCATATCGGGCGCATATAATGCGGCCTGCATGGCCCGCGAACAGCTTGCCGCCAAATATCCGGACAGGAAGCTTAAGATTATGGATTCGCTGGGCGCGTCGTCCGGCTACGGCATGCTGATGGATATGCTGGCCGACGTGCGCGACGGAGGCGCATCATTCGAGGAAGCCTATGCCTGGGTGGAAGAAAACAAGCTCACCATCCACCACTGGTTCTATTCCTCCGACCTGACGTTTTACATCAAGGGCGGGCGGATATCCAAAACCGCGGGCATGCTGGGCACGCTGCTGGGCATCTGCCCGCTGCTCAACATGGACGCCGCTGGACATTTGATACCCCGTGAGAAGATTCGCTCTAAAAAGAAGGTCATACGCGAGATCGTCGAAAAGATGAAGCAGAACGCGGCGGGCGGACGGGATTACAGCGGCAAATGCTTCATATCCAACTCGGACTGCACGGAGGACGCACTGGCGGTGGCTACTCTTGTGGAGGAAGCCTTCCCCCGCCTGAAAGGCAAGGTGTTAATTAACAGCGTGGGCACCGTGATCGGCTCGCATACCGGGCCGGGCACAGTGGCGCTGTTCTTCGTAGGAGATAAAAGGAGCGATATCGTTAAACAGTCATGAGAAAGATCCCGTATATCATCCGCGTACTGACGGTCGCGCCGCTGATGGCGCTGGTCATGCTGCTGATACTGTATTTCCACGACGCCGCGTTCTTTGGAAACACGCTTCATTTCGCGCTGGCGATAGTGTTTCTGGTCGTATTCCCGCTGCTTGCCTACCCGCTGCAGCGCTTTTCTCCCAAATATAAAGACAAGGGCCGGGAAGGGCAGCGAGCACTCGCTTTCGTATTCGCGGTGTCGGGTTATGTCCTCGGGTGTGCGGCCGTGCTGATTCTGCCTACGCCGACAAACGTGCTGATCATATACGTGTCATACCTTTTGTCCGGGGTTATCGCCATCGTCCTGAACAGGCTGCTTCATTTCAAGGCCAGCGGCCATGCCTGCGGCATCGTCGGGCCGTTCCTGCTGCTCATCTATTTCGGGTCGGCAGCGGGGTTTGTCGGCTTCGCAGTGCTGGCTGCCGCCTGGGCTGCCAGCATCTATATGAAGCGCCACACGCATGCCCAGCTGGTCGCGGGCGGGCTGATTCCCTTCGCCGCGCTGGGGCTGGTGGCCGCGGCACTTGCCGCCCTGGGATAATGTACAAACAAAAAAGGCTGCCGGTTACTTTTGCCGGGCAGCCTTATGCAATGCACCGTCTGGTCATGAATTGATGCTTTTCTTTGCGACATTTACCATACCGGCAAACGCTTTTTTGTCGTTGACGGCCATGTCCGCGAGAATCTTGCGGTTTACCGTAACGCCCGCCTTCTTAAGGCCGTTGATCAGGCGGGAATAGCTGATACCGTTGTTCCGAGCCTCCGCGTTGATGCGGGTAATCCACAGGCGGCGGAAGTCGCGCTTCTTCAAGCGGCGTCCGATATATGCATAGCGCAGCGAGCGCATCACAGCCTGGTTAGCTGCTCTGAACTGCCGGGATTTTGCGCCGAAATATCCTTTCGCGAGCTTTAAAACTTTCTTATGTTTCTTTCGGGTATTGATTGCCACTTTCACTCTGGCCATTTCACAATCCTCCTGTCACTCATCTATTTGTAAGGAATAAGCTGCCTGATATTCTTCGCTTCTGCCGAGGAAATAAAGGTCGCCTTACGAAGGTTCCTTTTCCTCTTGGTGGTCTTCTTGTTCAGTATGTGGCTTTTAAAGGCTTTCGCCCGTTTTACTTTTCCGGTTTTTGTAAGCGAAAACCTCTTTGCTGCTCCTCTGTGAGTCTTAATTTTGGGCATAGCTGTTGCTCCTCCTTGTTAGTTCTTTGGTGCTAATATCATGAACATACTCCGGCCTTCAAGCTTGGCGCTTTTCTCCATCACGGCGTTATCCTGCACCATGCTGAAAAAAAGATCCATCACTTGTTTTCCCTTATCGGTATGTGTCATTTGCCGTCCTCTGAAACGCAGCGACACTTTGACTTTGTCGCCTTCCTTCAGGAATTTTGCAACGTTCCTCGCTTTGACCTCCAGGTCGTGCTTGTCGATGGTGGCCGACAGGCGCATCTCCTTGACGGAAACGGTACTCTGGTTCTTCTTGGCCTCTTTTTGCTTTTTAGCCTGTTCGAAACGGAATTTCCCGTAATCCATCAGCTTGCATACGGGCGGCTGTGCATTGGGCGAGATTTTGACCAGATCCAAGCCCTTTTCCTCTGCAATTTCCATCGCCTCACGCGCAGACATGATACCGAGCTGAGAGCCGTCTTCCCCTATTAGGCGGACGCTCTTGTCTCTAATCTGCTCGTTGATCTGATGTTCGGTCGCGATAGTAAACACCTCCACAAAATAATATATTTACACAGCGCTTTTAGACCACGCCTGGTCCTTCGAACAGGCAATTTTTTCTCCAAAAAGCTGCACTTCCCGGAGACCTTATAACAAAAAAACGGGTCATAACGACCCGTTGCCACACACCGATTAAGAGTGCTTACCATGCCTGGCTTTTTGCCGGCAGGTGAGAAACGGGCAGTTTCTACTTTCAAGCAGACAGATAATATCACATATAATATGTTTTTGTCAACAGCAACAAGCAGTTTATTGCCTCTATTGCCGCATTTTTTCCTGCATTGCTCTTATCAGGCAATCACCCGGCGCTAATGCCGGCGAGATAGCCGGTGGAAAAAGCGATCTGCAGATTGTAGCCGCCTGTCAGCGCGTCCACGTCTATCATCTCGCCCGCGAAATACAGGCCCGGGCAGATGCGGCTCTGCATGGTGGAGGGGTCTATCTGCTTTCGCGACACGCCGCCGCGTGTGATTACCGCTTCCTCGATGGGCCGTTTCCGCTTCACCTGAAAGCGTAGCGCCTTGAGCTTGCGCACCAGCGCCGCGCGCTGCTCCCTCGTGATGCTGTGCGCCTTGGTGTCCGGCGCGATGCCGCAGACCCCGCAGAAATACGCGATAAGCCTTGAGGGCAGCAAACCGCCAAGCAGGTTGGAGAAGTTCTTGTTGGGCGCTTCGCTGATGTCGCGCAGCACGCGCCTGTCCAGCGTTTTTTCGTCCAGCGCGGGCTTTAAGTCTATCGTAAGCACATAGTCCTCGCCGTCCTGCACATAGGCGCTGGTCGACAGCACCAGCGGACCGGAAACGCCGGTGTGCGTGAACAGCATTTCCCCCTGCTGGCTGAATAGCTTCCTCTTGCCTTGCGTCAGCGTCAGCGACACGTTTTTCAGCGTCAGCCCCGCAAGGCCGCTCGCATCCTCCACCGTGTCCAGCCCGACCAGAGACGCGGATTTGGCCGATATATCGTGGCCGGCACTCCGCGCAAACTCGTAGCCGTCGCCTGTGGAGCCGGTGGCAGGGTACGACAGCCCGCCCGTCGCCAGTATGACGGCGTGGTAACGCTCAGGCTTCCCGTCCACGATCACACCAGCGCAGCGCCCGTTTTCAAGCAGCAGCCCTTCTACCCTCGTATTCAGCCGCACTATCACGCCCACGCTGCTTATCGCTTTGGTGAGCGCGCGGGTGACGTCGCTCGCCTTGTCCGACTCAGGAAACACCCGGCCGCCGCGCTCCGTCTTGGTCTTAAGCCCGAAGCGCGCCAGCAGCTCCAGCAGCGCCACGTTGTCCAGCGTGTAAAACGCGCTGTATAAAAATGCGCCGCCTGTGACGACGCTGTCGAAAAAGTCCTCTATTGGTGCGGCGTTGGTGATGTTGCAGCGGCCTTTGCCCGTGAGATACAGCTTCTTGCCCAGCTTGGCGTTTTTCTCGAGAAGCGTTACAATGTGCCCCCGGGACCCTGCCGCGTAGGCGGCCATCATGCCCGCCGGGCCGCCGCCCACCACGCAGATTTCACTCATTGGCTGTCTTCCTTGCCCGTATATACGTCATGCTTGCGCCACAGATCCTCCAGCATCTCAAAGTTTTGCCTGAGCCCATCCTTTTTGCGCATGCCCACCAGCAGCACCAGCGTGTTGATGACGCTCAAGGGCGCCACCAGCGAGTCTACAAACAGGTTCATATCCGAGTTGACATAAAGGCACTCGTCCGCGATGGCTGCGAGGGGCGACATCTCGTTGTCGGTGATGCCGATCACCTTGGCGCCGTTGTTTTTCGTGAAGCTGACGCCGTCCATCGTGCGCGTTGAGTAGCGCGGAAAGCTGATCGCGATGACGACGTCGCCTTTGGTTGCGTGTATCAGCTGGCCGAATATATCGCCGCCGATGCTGTAAGTGACCAGCGTGGTGTTGCTGACGATATAGTTGAGATAATACCAGAAAAACTGAGCCAGCGGCGCGCTGGAACGAAGGCCCATGATGTACAGGTGGTTTGCGGAGAGTATGCTGTCGGCCACGCGCTGCACCATGCTGTAGTCCAGCACCTCGCGGATATGGCGCAGGCTGGTGATGTCGTTGCGCAGCGACCATTTGACCAGTTCCTCTTCCGTCATATCGCTGCCGAGCCCCATGCGCTGCACATTGGTCAGCCGCGTACGTATAAGTTCCTGCAGCTTTTTCTGCAGTTCGGGATAGCCGTCGAAACCCAGTGCACATGCAAAACGCACCACGGTGGATTCGCTGACGCCCACCATATCCCCCAGCTTGGCTGCCGTGATGAAGGCTGCGGTATCATAATGATCAATGATATAATTGGCAATGGCGCGATGACCTTTGCTCATCGTGCTCTGCCTTTCCCTAATGACCTTGAGGATATCGGCGCCCTGCATATTTACCCCCTCCAGTATGCAACATTCACTGATACTATACCATAATTAGTAAGTTAATGCAATTTTATTTGGTCTATCTTGCACGCAAGGGTTTTGAGCTTGTCCCGCGCCGTCATGTCGTACCGAATCGGCACGATGGACGCATACCCGCGCCGCATCAGGCTCGCGTCGGTATCCTCGTCGGTCTTATCTTCCAGCAATCTTCCGGCCATCCAGATATACTCGTGGCCGCGGGGGTCGTACCGCACGTCCAGCGCATCCTCGTACACCAGGCTCCCCTGCCGGGCTGCCCGGATTCCCCGGATCTCCGGCAGCGGCAGATCCGGCACGTTCAGGTTGTAGAGCACCCCTTCATCCTCCAGCGGCAGCCCGCTGTCGATCACGCGAGCCGCCACCTCGGCGGTGTCGTCAAGGTATTTAGGATGATAGGAGCCGTTGGATACGGCCATGGCATGGTAGCCCATAATCACCGCGTCGAACGCGGCGGCCACTGTGCCGGAATAGATGATGTCCGAGCCCAGGTTGGAGCCGTGGTTGATGCCGGACACCACCAGGTCGACCTCACCCTCCATCACGTGGCCAATGCCCACCTTGGTGCAGTCCACCGGCAGGCCGTCCACCATATAGCACCGAACGTTTTCCAGACCGGGGGGGCTAACTCGGGTTACCCGCAGCGGGCGGTACAGCGTAATGGCGTGCGACGCTGCGCTCTTCTCAGAATCGGGCGCCACCACCGTCACGTCATGGTCCCGCGCGAGCCGTGCTGCGAGCGCCCTGATGCCCGCCGCATATATACCATCGTCATTGACCGCCAAAATACGCATAAAGCCCTCCTGTCACCGTCTGTTATTGTACAGGAAGGGCTTGTATAATGTCAACGCGCGCCCCCGGCCGGCAGTTCAGGTCAGAAGAACAGCCAGAACTTGAGCAGCCGTCCCAAGGCGTTGCCGAAATCCAGCACCTCCACTTTCTGCT
>JBMNOT010000119.1:0-6461 GCA_050943225.1 Christensenellales bacterium
CGACATCGGCGCATTTTTCATCACACCATGCCCCGCCAAGGTGACAAGCATCAAAAATCCCTATGGTATCGAAAAAAGCCATGTGGACGGCGCTTTTTCGGTAATCGATATTTACGGCTTGCTGGCCAGTCAGCTGAAAAAGCCCGGCGTCGTCACCATTGAAGGCCCCACTGCTTCGGTGTGCGGCGTGGGGTGGGCCAATTCGGGCGGCGAAGCCAGTGCCGCCGGCATTCAAAGTTACCTGGCTGTAGACGGCATCGTCAACGTCATTAAGGTACTGGAAGAGATTGAGAACATGAAACTCTCCGACCTGCAGTTCTTTGAAGGGCTTGCGTGTCCGGGCGGTTGCGTGGGCGGCCCCCTTACGTTTGAAAATCCTTTCGTGGCGCGTGCGCGCATCCGGACGCTTTCATCCAAAATCAAAAATACGGAGCCGTCGTGTGAGTATGCCCGGCCCTATATTGACGATGGCTCGGTGCTGTTCAGCCAGGCGATTGAAGCGCGCCCGGTTATGAAAATCGACAGCGACATGCTGACGGCCATGCGTAAGCTGGAGCAGATCGAAGAGATCACCGCACGGCTGCCTGGTCTTGACTGCGGCTCGTGCGGGTCGCCCTCATGCCGCGCCATGGCAGAGGACATCGTGCGCGGCGATGCCAAGGAGATCGACTGCATATTCAAGCTGCGCGACAAAGTGACCAGTCTTGCGGAACAGATGGTTGAGATCATCGGTCGCGACAAGAAGGAGAAATGATGATAACAGTCAGACAACTGATCGAAAAAACTGGTTTTACGCCGCTGACGCCCGTTAAAGAAGCGGAGATTACATCGGGCTACGTGTGCGACATGCTGAGCTGGGTAATGGCGCGGGCATGCAATGGCACCGCGTGGGTCACCGTTCAGTCGCATGTCAACGTGGTGGCTGTCGCCTCGCTCACAGGCTGCGCATGCGTGATCATACCGGACAACATTGAGGTGTCCGAAGAGACCCTGGCCGCCGCGCGCAGCAGGGATGTTTGCATATTGAGCGCGCCCTGCACGTCGTACGGCGTTGCCGCCGCGCTGCACGATCTGGACGTGGGCGAAGTGGAAAAATGACCGGCGGGTATTACGATCTGCATATCCATTCCTGCCTTTCCCCGTGCGCTTCGGACGCCATGACGCCGGCTAACATCGCGGGCATGGCGTCGCTCAAGCAACTCTCTTTTATCGCGCTCACTGATCACAACTGCGGGCGTAACCTGCCTGCCATGGCGCACGCCGCAGCGGAGTATGGCCTTGCCTTGCTGCCCGGCATCGAGGTGACCACAGCGGAAGAGGTGCACGTCCTCACGTATTTCCGCGATGTTAGGACGGCGCTGGAATTCGGCGACATGGTTTACGCCTCGCTGCCCGACATCGCCAACCGCCCGGAGATATTCGGACGGCAGATCGTGATGAACGAAAACGACGAGCCGACGTGTGAGCTGCCCAAGCTGCTGCTCCAGGCTGCGCCTTTTTCCATAGAGGAAATCGTCCGCCGTGCTCAGGAAGCGGGCGGCTGCGCTATTCCTGCCCATGTGAACAGAACTTCTTTCTCCGTGCTGGCAAACCTCGGCTTTATGCCGCCCGGCCTTTTCAGGGCCGCAGAGGTATCGCCGGATCTTCCCTGCCCGCCTCTTAACGATGCCCTATATATACTTCATTCCTCAGACGCGCATAATTTAGGTGATATTTCAGAACCGCATAATCTGCTTTCCAACATCCATAATCCGTCAGAATTCATAGATTTTATTCTAAATTTCAGCACAAATTAGCATTTTCCACCTTTTCTTAAATTCTTCATCCTGGTTTTAATAAAACTTGATGATTTTTTTCACAAATAGTATGTGCAACACAATTAATTTGTGATAAAATATCCGCTGGATGCTATTTTGTTATTTTTTTAACAAAGTTGATTTTAATAATTTTTAATATATTTACGGAGGATGTTGTCATGACCACGGTAGTGGATGATAAAGCGGCACGGGAGGAATTAATCCGCTTTATCGAAGAGCAGAAAAAGAAACCCGGCCCTCTGATGCCCATCATGCAAAAAGCTCAAAGCCTGTTTGGCGCACTCACAATTGAAGTGCAGGAGCTTATCTCGGAGCACCTGGGCATCCCGATGAGCGATGTGTACGGCGTCGCAACATTTTATTCACAGTTTGCATTAGAACCGAAAGGAGAGCACATCATCAGCGTCTGCATGGGCACAGCGTGCTATGTCCGCAACGCCGAAAAGGTTTTGGACCGTCTGGTTGAAGAGCTTGGTGTCAGCCCGGGCGGGACCACGTCGGACAAGAAGTTTACGCTGGAGCCGACGCGCTGCCTCGGCTGCTGCGGCCTCGCCCCCGTCATTATGATCGACGATCATGTGTACGGCCGGCTGGTGCCGTCGGACGTGCCCGAAATCCTGGCGAAATATAAATGAGGCTATGCGGGATATCTCCCTGCATATACTCGACATCGTCGACAACTCGCTCCGGGCCGGCGCCAGCCTGATCCGTATCGGCATCATGGCGGATAAGCAGCAGGACACGCTCACCATCGCGATCGAGGACAACGGCAGCGGCATAAGCGCCGAAATGCTGGAAAAAATCCGCAGTCCGTTCACCACCACGCGTACGACGCGCAGTGTGGGCCTCGGGATTCCGCTGCTGATGGCCGGGTGCGAAAACACCGGCGGACATCTCAGCATCGAGTCTGACCCCGGCAAGGGCACGAAGTTGACCGCGGTGTACGGCATGAGCCATATCGACCGGCCGCCGCTGGGCAATATTGCGGAAACAGTCGCCTCTCTGGTACTGGCAAACCCGCAGGTCGATTTTGTCTTAACGGTCCGTCGGGACGAGTGTTTTGAGTTTGATACCAGGATGATCAAGGACACGCTTCAGGGCGTGCCCATCACGGAACCCTCTGTGATGATGTTCATTCGAGAATATTTAGAAGAAGGAACCTTAAAGGTTCTGGGAGGACAGGAAATATGAAATCTTTAAAGGAACTGGAAGAAATCAGGAACAAAACGTTGGCTCAGATAGATATACGAAAGAAGGGCGAAGGAACCCGTATTGTGGTCGGCATGGCCACATGCGGTATC
The DNA here is from genome assembly GCA_050943225.1 of Christensenellales bacterium. Classification (GTDB taxonomy): domain Bacteria; phylum Bacillota; class Clostridia; order Christensenellales; family SZUA-584; genus SZUA-584. The sequence continues at coordinate 3,119 of JBMNOT010000119.1, forward strand.
GCTGCGGGTGCGCGCCCTGTTCTGACCGCTTTTGTGGAAGAAGTGGCTAAGCGTAATCTTTCAGATGTTACCGTCACTCAGACGGGATGCATTGGAGCCTGCCGTTTGGAGCCGATCGTCGAGGTTTATACACCCGGCGCCGAGAAGGTGACGTACGTGAAGGTGAATCCCGGCATGGTTAGCCGCATTGTGGCCGAGCACATTGTGAACGGCAAACCGGTAACCGAGTACACCATCGGCTACAGTGAAGAGAAGAAGAACTAAGGAGGATCGCACACCATGGATATTTACCGTTCACACGTCCTGGTTTGCGGCGGTACGGGCTGCACGTCGTCCAACTCGCCGAAAATCATGGAGAAGTTTGAAGAAGAAATCATCAAAGCCGGCCTCGAAAAAGAAGTAAAAGTGGTCCGGACGGGCTGCTTCGGCCTTTGCGAAGCGGGCCCCATCGTGATCGTATATCCCGAGGGCAGCTTCTATTCGCGCGTTAAAGTGGAAGATGTACCCGAGATTGTAAATGAGCATCTCTTAAAAGGCCGCATCGTCCACCGTCTGCTGTACAAGGAAGACATCGGCGAAGTGGAGATGTCGCTCAATAACATCGGATTCTACAAGAAGCAAAAGCGCGTGGCGCTGCGCAACTGCGGCGTGATCGACCCCGAGCGCATCGAGGAGTACATCGCATTTGACGGTTATAAGGCGCTGGGCACCTGTCTCACCGAGTATACGCCGCAGCAGGTCATCGACATCATCAAGGCGAGCGGACTACGCGGCCGCGGTGGCGGTGGCTTCCCCACCGGCTTGAAATGGCAGTTCTGCGCCAATGAGAAGGCGGATCAGAAGTACGTTATCTGCAACGCGGACGAAGGCGACCCGGGCGCCTTCATGGACAGAAGCGTGCTGGAAGGCGACCCGCACTCGGTGCTCGAAGCGATGGCCATCGCCGGCTATGCGATCGGCGCATCCCAGGGCTATATCTACGTCCGTGCGGAATATCCTATAGCGGTCAATCGTCTGGGCATTGCTATCAAACAGGCCCGTGAATACGGCCTTTTGGGTAAAGACATCTTCGGAACCGGCTTCGACTTCGATGTGGATATCCGTCTGGGCGCCGGCGCGTTTGTGTGCGGTGAGGAGATGGCGCTGATCCATTCCATCGAGGGCAACCGCGGCGAACCCAAGCCCAAGCCCCCGTTCCCGGCACAGAAAGGTCTATTCGGTAAGCCGACCATTATCAACAACGTGGAGACGTTTGCGAACATCCCGCAGATTATACTCAATGGGCCCGAATGGTTCGCCTTCATGGGCACCGAAAAGAGCAAGGGCACCAAGGTGTTCGCGCTGGGCGGCAAGATCAACAACACCGGCCTTGTCGAAATCCCGATGGGCACGACGCTGCGCGAGATCATATATGAGATCGGCGGCGGCATCCCGGGCGGCAAGGCGTTCAAAGCGGCTCAGACGGGCGGACCGTCGGGCGGCTGCATACCGGCGTCCCACCTCGATACCCCCATCGACTACGACTCGCTGACAGCCATCGGCTCCATGATGGGCAGCGGCGGTCTTATCGTCATGGACGAGGACAACTGCATGGTGGACGTTGCGAGGTTCTTCCTCGATTTCACCGTGGATGAATCCTGCGGCAAATGCCCGCCGTGCCGTATCGGCACCAAGCGCATGCTGGAGATACTGGAGCGCATCGTGAACGGCCAGGGCCAGGAGGGCGACATCGAGAAGCTGGAAAGGCTGGGCAACAACATTAAAAATGCGGCGCTCTGCGGACTCGGCAAAACAGCTGCCAACCCGGTGCTGTCTACCATCAAGTATTTCCGCGACGAGTACGAGGCGCACATCCGCGACAAGAAGTGCCCGGCTGGCCACTGCAAAGCGCTGCTCAACTACATCATCGACAAAACGAAATGTATTGGCTGCAGCGCATGTGCGAAGGTCTGCCCCGTCAACGCGATTTCCGGCAAAGTCAAGGAACCCTTCGAGATCGATCAGAGCAAGTGCATCAAGTGCGGCGCCTGCGTGGCCCGTTGCAAGTTCAATGCGATCGAGAAGAAGTAAGAAAGGAGCAGACAGGTTATGGTAACTTTAACGATAGATGGAGTCAAAGTGGAAGTGCCCAACGGCACAAGCGTGCTGGAAGCTGCGCGCAGCGCCGGCATCAAAATACCCACTTTGTGTTATTTGAAGGGCGTCAATGCCATCGGCGCATGCCGTATGTGCCTTGTGGAAATGATCGAGGGCGGTCGCGGCCTGCAGGCGGCGTGCATGCTGCCGGCTGCCAACGGCATGGTGATCTCGACGAATTCCCCCACCGTTCAGGAAGCGCGGCGCGTCAATCTGGAGCTGATACTCTCCAACCACGACAAGCGCTGCCTCTCCTGCGTGAGAAACCAGAGCTGCGAGCTTCAGCAGCTCTGCGAAGAGCTGGGCGTGGACGATGTGCCCTATGAAGAAGGCGCTGACTTCAACCGCCCGCTGGATACCGGTTCCGCCTCGATCGTGCGCAACCCCAACAAGTGCATACTGTGCCGCCGCTGCATCGCCATGTGCGGCAACATCCAGAAGATCGGAGCAGTAGGCCCCACGCAGCGCGGTTTCAAAACAATCGTGGAGCCGGTATTCGGCAAATCCTTAAAGGACGTGCCGTGCGTCAACTGCGGCCAGTGCATCACGGTTTGCCCGGTGGGCGCGCTGACCGAACGCAGCGAAATCAACAACGTCTGGAATGCGATCCACGACAAGACCAAGTACGTCGTCGTCCAGACGGCTCCGGCTGTGCGCTTCGGCCTCGGTGAGGAGTTCGGCATACCGGTGGGCGCCAGCGTCACCGGTAAGATGGCCACTGCGCTCAGGCGTCTGGGCTTCGACAAGATATTCGACGTGGACTTCTCTGCGGACCTTACCATCATGGAAGAAGGCACCGAGCTGATTAACCGTATCAAGAACGGCGGCAAGCTGCCGATGATCACGTCGTGCAGCCCCGGCTGGATCAAATACTGCGAGCACTTCTTCCCGGATTTCCTGGAGAACCTCTCCACGTGCAAATCCCCTCACCAGATGGGCGGCGCGATCATCAAGTCGTATTATGCCGAGAAGTTCGGCATCGACCCGAAAGACATCTATGTGGTATCGATCATGCCGTGCACAGCGAAGAAGTTTGAGAAAGAGCGCGAAGAGATGACTACCAACGGCCTGAGGGACGTGGACGCAGTGCTGACCACGCGCGAGCTGGCCAAGATGATCAAGCAGGCCAACATCGATTTCGCTCGTCTGCCTGACAGCGACTTCGACCGCGTACTGGGCGAATCTACCGGCGCGGGCGTCATATTCG
>JBMNOT010000120.1:0-6413 GCA_050943225.1 Christensenellales bacterium
AGTTGAGGCAGCCGTCTTTGCAGAGTATGCTATCGCCCTGCTCGATGACCGACCTGACGGGCGCCATCACCAGCACGTCGTTATATCCCTTGCCGCCCGAAAGCGCCATCAGCTTCTCGGTGCTGCCTTCTTCGCGGGTGTTGACGTAGTGCAGCTCAACGCCGCAGCGCCTGGCTTCCTCCACGGTGTAGATGCGCGCCGCGCGCTGAAGGCGCGCTTCGTCGATATCGGTGACGACGAGCAGCCGCGGCCGGCGGCCGCAGTGCAGCGCGTAGTCGATGGCGCCGAGCCCCATGGGACCCACGCCAGCGAGTATCGCCATGTTGCCGCCTTTCACGATGCCCATGTCGTGGACGTATGAGCCCTGGCGCGTGTGATAGAACGCGTGGAATGTGCCCACGATGCAGCTCATCGGCTCGGCCAGCGAGCCGTAGAAGAACGCGTCGGATTCGAACTTAAACAGGCAGTCCATGATCATCGCTTCGGGCGGGATGATGACGTAAGTGGCGTCCCCGCCGCAGTAGGGATACGAATAGCCGGGCGCGTCCTGAGAACCCTTGTAGTTGAACGCCGGCTGGATGGAGAACTTGTCGCCCGGAGCGAACCTGTCGCGCCACTTCTCTCCTACTTCCAGTATCTCGCCGCAGAACTCGTGCCCCAGTATGGTGGGGTTGGTGGCTACGTCGTTGGGGATGCGCTTGTGGTCCGAGCCCTGCTTGGCGGCTTTAAAGGAAGACATGCAAAGGCTGTCTGACACAACTTTCGCGAGTATCTCGTCCGGCTTGATGGGAGGCAGCTCGAATGTTTCCAGCCTTAGATCGCTTTTTCCATAGATTCTGACAGCTTTGGTTTTCATAACAGTCTCCTTAAAAATATAATGGCCGGCTGACGAGCCGGTTTTCTTTCATGACCAGGCAACTTCGTAAGCAAATGTTGTCGGCTTGGCTTAATTATATACGGCGCAACTGAGGAAAGTCAAGGCAGCCCCCGCGCGCCCAGCCGGAATCCCTGCAGACTGGCATTATCCGTTTTATCGTACGCCTGCCGCTGTATGCTGAAACTTTCAGGAAATCGCAGGAGGTTTTGATATGTGGTTTCTGCTCGCTTTGCTATTCCGGTCTTTGTGCCTTCTTACCTGGCGAAACACAGCAAATAAATAAGTGAGCTTATAGAAAAATCCCGCGTTAACACGGGATTTGGAGCCGCTAATCGGACTTGAACCGATGACCCCATCCTTACCATGGATGTGCTCTACCTGCTGAGCTATAGCGGCAATATAGAGTTTCGGGCGGAAAAATACCCGCCTGACAGCGCCGAAACAAACGCTGCGAGGGATATTATAATGGATTGCCCTGCACATTTCAAGTGTTTTTCTATGCAATCCGATTTTTGCTAGGGACACACTGATCAGCATTATGCCGAAAACGCGTGGACTGCTCTTTTTTCGCCGTTCTGTCATTCAGCGGTTGTCGTAAACGCAGTTGCCATATCGGTCGATTGCCACGATGAGCGGCACGTGGCTGAACGTGAGACGACGCACAGCTTCCGGGCCCAGGTCGGGGAAAGCGACATCGCAAGCGGCGGTGACGCAGGATGAGATCAGCGCGCCTGCGCCGCCGACGGCGGCAAAGTACACCGCCCCGTTGCGCACGATGGCATTTCTGACTTCGCTGGATACGGGGCCTTTCCCGATGACAAATTGGACGCCGCAGTCGTAAAGCAGCGGAGCGTAGGCGTTCATGCGCGACGACGTGGTGGGGCCGCAGGAGTTGATGATGCGGCCCGGTATGTCGGGGCACGGGCCGGCGTAGTAAATGCCGCAGCCGGAAAGCTCAAAGGGAAGCGGTTCTCCCTTTTGGAGCATGTCGACAATGCGGGCGTGCGCGGCGTCCCGCGCGGTGTAAACGTCGCCGGAGAGCACCACGCTCTGGCCGGCTTTCAGCGAATCGATCATGTCCTGCGTCATGGGGGCGTAGAGTTCTATCATATAATCTCCTGTTATAGCGTGACGGAGCCGTGGCGCGCCGCATGACACTGGAAGTTGACGGCGACCGGCAGCCCGGCAATATGGGTGGGGTATTTGGCAATGTGGACGGCTAGGCAGTAATTCGGACCGCCGAGGCCCAGCGCGCCGATGCCCAGCGCGTTGATATCGTCCCGAAGCTCGCGTTCCATACGGGCCAGCGTTTCGTCCTCATTGACGCTGCCCACGGGGCGCAGCAGCTGTTTTTTGGCCAGCAGCGCGCACAGCTCGAACGTGCCACCGATGCCTACGCCCAGCACGACGGGCGGGCACGGGCTGCCGTCCGCGATGCGAACGCTGTCCAGTATAAACTGGCGGATGCCGCCCAAACCGTCCGACGGCTTGAGCATGGCGATGCGGCTCATGTTCTCGCTGCCGAAACCCTTGGGCGCGGCGGTGATGCGGAGCTTATCGCCCCGCACGACGTCGTAGTGGATGACGGCCGGCGTGTTGTCGCCGGTGTTTTGGCCGGTCAGCGGGTCCCGCACGGACTTGCGGAAATAGCCCTCTTCATAGGCCTGGCGCACGCCTTCCTGTATGGCGTCCGACAGATTGCCTTCTATGCGCACATCCTGGCCCAGCTCGACAAACACAACCGCCATGCCCGTATCCTGGCAGTAGGGCATGCCGGTTTGCCGCGCGATCCGCGCGTTTTCCACCAGCTGGCGCAGCGCCTCTTTTGCGGGCGCGCTGGTTTCCTTTTTGAGCGCCGACTCAATAGCGGCGAGCGCGCCGCCCTCGGGCATGCGGCAGGCGGACAAAAAAAGCTGTTTGACAGCCTGAGTGACGGCCTGGCCTAAGATAGTGCGCATAGCAACCCCTTCTTTTTCGATTTACTGTGATATTATAGACCGAGCGCTGCGGCTTTGTAAACTGGATTCGTTGGCGCTGCGGTTTTGTTTTTTTTGGTCTCGAAAACGGCCCAAAAGGAAGCGTTTTTTACATAAATGTTTTAGCCCCGCCTGATGTGTTTATCAATGAAATATCAACATGTGTGCCTGATGTGCCGATATAACATATGAGGTGAGTTGGGCTTGAATACAACAATACGGACAATGCTGCAGCGCGCTCTGGCCATACTGATTATCACCGCCATGGTGGCTACGATATTGGCTGTGCAGCTGGGAGGGACTTCAGCGTCCGACAAATCCATCGTACGCGTCAAACTTTCGGTTGGCTCAACGTCGTCGCTGGCCTTTTCGCTCAGCGGCAACTACGGCATTGAATCTAACCCTTCCATAAGCCTTGGTTCCGGCAACTATACCGCCAAGATTGAAAACGGCGTGGTCAAGCTGTATAAGGGCAGCGCTTTGGTGTGCTCCGGCAGCAGCGTGAAAGTGGTGGAGAGGGCTAACTCTTCCGGGTATAACTACGCAAGCATCAAGACAACCACTTACGGCACCAACAAGTACCGCGGCGACATCGAATTCCGCATCAGCGGCAGTTCGCTGATGGTCATTAACCATGTCTACCTAGAATATTACCTGTACGGCGTGGTGCCCCACGAGATGAGCAACTCGTGGCCGCTTGAGGCGCTGAAGGCGCAAGCGGTGTCTGCCCGCACCTATGCGGTGATGAATATGGGCAGCGGCACGTACGACCTGCTGGATACGTCGGCCAGCCAGGTATATAAGGGCTACAATGAGAGCTATGGCAACGCCATCAAGGCGGTTAACGACACCGCAAAGCAGGTGCTGACGTGCAACGGCAAGCTGGTGCAGACGTTCTACGCCGCATCCAACGGCGGATACACCGACATACCGCAGCACGTCTGGACGGCCAGCGCCACGCTGCAGCCGTATCACATCGTGCGGGAAGACCCCTATGACGTGCAGAACTCGTGGAGCAACCAGGAAGTGCTGATATTCCCCAAGAATGTGACGGGCTCGTCGCGCATCAACTATAAGGTCATGAAGAGCGGTTCTATGGTGGCGGGATCCGGCAAGGAGGCTGCCAACGCCGAGCGGTATCTTAAAGTGATGGCGCTGCCCGCCGTGAGGGCCAAAGGGTATATCGCCGACGTGACGTCGGATATCGAGATAGTGGGCTTTGACCGGATGGTGGCGCATACCTATGAAGGGAACCACGGCATAGCCGACTACACCGGCAAAAGGAACTGCGTGTGCTTCACCAGAGCGGATGTGACGATGCGGGTGAAGGCGAGCCGTTTCGCCACGGAGGATGAAAGACTGCAGACCGGCCGGGTTTATGTTGACGAGACGGTGACCGTCACGTTTACCATTGACATGCACAAACTGGATGAATCCGGCGGGGCCTACCAGGCGTTTACCAACACCAGCCTGAGGCTGTTTGTGATTGAGGAAACCTCGGGGAGCTGGAACCTGTATCACCGGCGCTACGGCCACGGCATCGGCATGTCGCAGCGCGGTGCGCAGGAAAGGGCCAGGGCCGGGCACAGCTACCGCGATATGCTGATGTTCTATTATCCCAACACAACTCTGGAGACGCTCACCATCGCCCCGCCGAAGCTGAAGCCGGCTGGGGATACCAGCGGCAACACCAACGCCACCGTTGTCAACTGCACGAACTATGTGAACGTGCGGTCGACGCCCAGCACGCAGTACGCGGCGATTGGCAAGGCGATGGCGGGGTCGCGCATACTGGTGCTGCAGGCCAACGTGGTGCCAGGTTGGCACAAGATCGATTTTGGCGGCATAGAAGCGTACATCAGCGCTGATTATGTGGAGCTGGACCCGACGGCAAACACCAACGCCACCATTGTTAACTGCGTGGAATTCGTCAACGTGCGGTCGACGCCCAGCACGCAGTATGCAGCGGTCGGCAAGGCGCTGGCGGGGTCGCGCATACTGGTGACGCAAGCCTTTGTGACACCGGAATGGCACAAGTTCAGCTTTAACGGCGCGGACGCGTACATCTACGCGTATTATGTCCAGCTGGACGAGACGGCGCAGCCCACGCCCACGCCCACTGAGACAGCGCCTCAGCCCACCCCCACGCCTACGGAGACAGCGCCTCAGCCCACTGCGACGCCGGCACCGACGCCGACGCCATCACCGACACCTACCGCGACGCCGGAGCCCACGCCGACGGTATGCCCGTCGCCTTCGCCGTCTGCTGGCGAGCTGCTCATCCAGAAGACCGGCAGGGTGACCGCCAGCGTGCTCAATATCCGCAGCGGGCCGTCCACCAGCACGGGCAAGCTGGGACAGCTGGGCAAGGGCGACGTGGTGTGCATCGTCCAGACGGGCGGCGCCGGGGGCTGGCACCAGATACTGCACGCAGGCCAGCCAGCCTGGGTGTACGCCAACTATGTGGACACTGCGAATCCCACGATTGGCGTGATTACTGCCTCGGTGCTCAATGTGCGCATCGGGCCGTCCACCAGCACGGGCAAGCTGGGACAGCTGGGCAAAGGCGATAAGGTGGAAATCGTGAAGGCGGGTGCCGCCAAGGACTGGCACCAGATCATCTATAACGGGCAGATTGCCTATGTGCACGCCAGTTATGTCACGGTTCAGACACAGGCTTCGCAGCCGGCACAGCCGACTCAGCCGCAGACTGCCCAGTATGCTACCGTAAACGCATCGGCGCTCAACTTCCGGAAAGGCGCGTCCACCAGCACCGCGGTGATCAAGACGCTTTCGCGCGGGGATGTGGTGCAAGTTCTCAAGTACGGGAGCGAATGGTGCAAGGTGAAATACGGCGGCGTGACGGGCTATATGTATACGAAGTATCTGAAGATGGCTTCCGGCACATTCGGGCAGGTGAATGCCAGCGTGCTCAACGTGCGCAAAGGCCAGTCCACCTCCACAACGGTGCTGGGCAAGCTTGGCCGGGGCGACATCGTGGAAATCGTCGCCAGGGGCACGAAGTGGCACAAGATACGCTACAAGTCTTCCACCGCGTATGTTTATGCGGCCTATATTAAGATCGTCTGAAAAAGAAGCGAACAGAGGAGCGTGCCTGAGCGCTTCTTTTTTTATGCAAAAAGCGTTGTCAAGAGTGTTATCCACAAACTTAAAATTTTCCAGACAGCTCTTCAAGTGTCGGAAAACAGGGGGTTTTAAGGGGGTTATCCACAGAATTCAGATGGTTATCCACCGAAAATGGTGGATAACTTGGCAGAGAGCCTGATTGTATACAACTTGTATATTTATACATAAGAAGTATGCCGGAACGGGAAATCTGACCAAATTTATATAATATATGGGGTTTACAGGAAGCGGCATACGGGATTGGCTGCGCAACAAACGCTTGCGTGACAACAACCGGGAGGATTGCTAAGGACACACTGATCAATAAGGCTTTTGCGTTCCCGATATGCAAAACATGGGGATAAAACCCCAATTATCGAGAATATTTATGCCTTATCACCGCCCTTTTTCGGGTGTTTTCCCGAAAAAGGGCG
>JBMNOT010000121.1:0-6401 GCA_050943225.1 Christensenellales bacterium
CGAATCGTAAAGGAATTCTCCGATATATCGCCGCCGAAATGGTGCGCGCGTATGCCGATGGCGACGAGACCATCGCCCACCGGTTTCCCCGCGTCCAGCGTAACGCCCCAGTCCGGCACGTATACGCACGTGTCTCCTGCCTTTCGCGCGTCCACGATGTTCTTGCAGCCCGTCAGCGCCGCGCCGGTGCGCGTGCCCGGGTCGGCGAAAAACTCCCGCGTGCCGCCCAAGCCCACTAGCCGCCCTTCTTCCATCACCGCAAGCTTATTGCACAGCTGATAAGCCTCGTCGCGGCTGTGGGTCACCAGCAGCGCGTCCCTGCCGTAAGACTTCAGCAGGTGGCGCATCTCGACGACCAATTGGTCTTTGAGGTGGCTGTCCAGAGCGCTCAGCGGCTCGTCTAGCAGCAAAAGTTCCGGCTGCCCCACCAGTATGCGCGCAAGCGCCACGCGTTGCTGTTGCCCGCCCGAAAGCTGGTGCGGGCGGTGCTTCTCCAGCCCGGTAAGGCGCATGCGCGAAATGATATCCGCTGCCGCCTTTTTGCGCAATGAGCGGTCTTTCTCGCGGCACAGCCCGCAGGCGATGTTGCGATCCACCGTCATATTGGGGAACAGCGCGTAGTTCTGGAACAGATAGCCCACGCGCCGCTGCTGGGGCGGCAGGTCGATACGCTGCTCGCTATCGAACAGCACGCGATTATTCAGCACGATGCAGCCCTCATCCGGCCTCAATATCCCGGCGATGCACATCAGCGTCACCGTTTTGCCGCTGCCCGACGCACCTAAAAGGCCCGTCACCCCCGAACCGGTATGAAACTCAACGTCCAGCAGGAATTTTCCCAGCCATTTTTTGATGCAGACTTTAAGGCTCATGCCGCGCGCCTTTCCTGTTTGTTTTTGCGCTCCAGCAGATTGACCGCCAACAGCACCGCCGCGCTGATCGCGAGGTTCACCAGCACCCATACGAGCGCACCCGCATCGTCGTTGGTGCGCCACAACTGGTACACCGTGGTGGAAACAGTTGCCGTACGCCCCGGCGTATAGCCGATCAGCATGCTGGTCGCGCCGTATTCGCCCAGCGCCCGCGCGAACGCCAGCACAGCGCCCGCCAGTATGCCCTGACGGCACGCGGGCATCCGGATGCGCCAGAATATGAAAGTGTTAGAAAGGCCCAAAGTCTTGCCGCTCCAGGCCAGCGTTTCGTCAAAGCTTTCAAACGCGCCCCGGGCGGTGCGGTACATCAGCGGAAACGCCACCACGGACGCCGCCAGCACGCCGCCGTACCACGTCATCACAAACTGTATGCCCACCTGTTGCAAGAGCTGCCCCACCGGATGCCGCAGACCGAATATCTGCAGTAAAAACCAGCCGCACACCGTGGGCGGCAGCACCAACGGCAGCGTCAATATCACGTCCAGTATGCCTTTCATTACTCGAGGCAGCCGCGCGATATAGTAGGCGCACAATATGCCGGCAAAGAACACCAGCACGCCCGATATCGCCGCAATCCGCAAGCTGTTCCACAGCGGAAACCAGTCCATGCTCACTCCTTCCGTTATTCGGCAGGGCTGAAGCCCACCTTCTCAAACACGGCCATGCATTCATCGGTCTTCAGGTAATCCAGAAACGCCTGCGCCGCGTCCCTGTTCTGGCTGTTTTTCATCACCGCCGCGGGATAGATGACCTGGCCGCACATCTCCTTCGTCGCGGTGTCCACCACCTCAAGGCCCGCGCTGAAAGCGTCGGTCGCGTACACCACGCCGCAGTCCACGCTGGCCTCATAAACCTGCGTGGTCACTTCCTTCACGTTGGAGCCGTATGTGATGCAGCCCGCTTTTGCCAATTCCGTTTCGTCCAATCCAAAGTAATTGAGTATCTTCTGCGTGTACTGCCCCACCGGCACGTCGCTGTTGCCCATCGCCATCAGCACGCCGCCGACTTTCAGCTTTTCCGCCAAATCCGCAAAGCCCGTAATGCCCTTCGGGTTGCCCTCCGGCACCACCAGCGCCACCTTGTTCTCCAGCAGGTTGACGCGAGTACCCTCCTCCACGAAATCCTGCCCATTCGGATTATCTTCGCCGCTTTTTGACGCATCCAGCGCGTCCATTTGCTTCTGCGCCGCGGATATGAACAGGTCGCACACCGCGCCCTCCTCGATCTGCGTCTGCAGCGTGCCGGACGAATCGAAATTGAACACGATGGATACATTCGGGGCGACACCCTTATACATCTCGGCGATCTCAGTCAGCGTTTCGGTCATACTGGCCGCCGCAAACACCGTCAGTTCCACCGGCTCAGCCGCGGTCGTTCCGAACGAAGATCCGTCAGAAGGCGCCTGCCCGCAGGCCGACACAGCCATCGCCATCACGAGAGCCAACATAATGCCCAGCATCTTGTTCAACGCTTTGGATTTCATATTAATACTCCTGTTAATCGTACACGCCGCCGGCTCGCCAATGCGGGCAAGCTACGAATTATATTCTCTTACAACTCGGTAACCGCAAATAATCATCTCAGTCCACCGCGCAGTCCGTCACCCCGCCGCGCAGCAGGTCGAGAGCATGCGGCAGCGTGTCCATCACGCAGTCCAGGCATTCATTGCAGGCTTTGGGGCTGCCCGGCAGGTTGATAATCAGCGTCCTGTTGCGTATCACGCTCACCCCGCGGGACAGCATCGCTTTGGGCGTGATGGCAAGAGAATGAGCCCGCATCGCCTCCGCGATTCCCGGCGCGTTGCGCGTCGCCACCGCCATCGTCGCTTCGGGCGTCACGTCTCGCGGCGCAAAGCCGGTGCCGCCCGTCGTCAGTATCAAATCAACCTGCCGCTGGTCAGCCAGCCGGATAAGATGGCTCTTCAGCTGCTCGCCATCATCCGGCAGCAGCAGCGTCTCCGCCACCTCGTATCCCGCATCCGTAAGCCGCCGCACAATGGCTGGGCCCGCCGCGTCCTCGCGCTCGCCGCGGCTGCACCGGTCAGACAGCGTAATCACAGCAGCCTGATACGGCCGTTTGCCGCGCGTCACCATAGCCACCTCGTCGCCCGGCTTGATGTCGCCGCCCTGCAGTACGCGCGCGAATACTCCTTCCCGCGGCATGATGCAGTCGCCCACAACATGGTATATCGCACAGCGGTTATGGCACTCCTTGCCGACCTGCGTGATCTCCAGCAGCGCATCGCCGCAGCGCAGCCGCGTGCCCACGGGCAGGCTGCGAAAGTCGATGCCTTCCACCAGAAGGTTCTCTCCGAACGCGCCCTCAGCTGCCTCGGCACCGCGGCCGCGGAACTCCTCCACCCGGTCATAGGACAGCAAACTGACCTGCCGGTGCCAGCTGCCCGCGTGCGCATCGCCCTCAATGCCCCAGTCCGCCACCAGCCGAGCTGCGGGCACACGGGTCTTCTGGATACCCCTTTTCTCGCTGATGCATATCGCCTTTAATATACCCAACGTTATCCTCCGATCTGATTCATCCGCCGCCGTTCTGTTACGTTACCCCCCACAATGCCGTGCGCCGCGGGCTTGTCCCACACCGCGTTCTTCAGCGCCGCGGAAATCTCTCCATCCGTCGCGCCGCCGCGCAGCAGCGCCCGCAGATCTACCGTGCCGCCGTCGCAAAGACACGGCTTTATAAGCCCGGTGCTGGTCAGGCGGATGCGGTTGCAGCTCGCGCAGAAGCTGCAGCTTCTCGCCGTAATGAAACCGATACGCCCCAAAAGCCGCTCGTCCGCGTAATACACCGCCGGGCCGTTGCCGCGCACTTCCCGCACCGGCGCCAGGCCGGGATAAACCTCTTTCAGGCGTCTCAGCACTATATCGGCGTCCGGCCCGCTGTACTCCCCGCCGCAGCCGATGGGCATCAGCTCGATGAACCGCACGTCCACGTTCAGCCGCTGCGCCAGCTCAGCCAGCGATATGATCTGGTCATGGTTGTCCTCCAGCAGCACGCTGTTCACTTTGGTGCGGATGCCGCTTTTCGCGCACTGCTCTATCGCATGCAGCACCATCTCCGCCTGGTCGCTGCCGGTGATCTGCCGGTACCGCTCCGGGGCTACTGCGTCCAGGCTGACGTTGATGCCGTCAATGCCGGCCTCTACAAGCCGCGGCAGCGCTTCGATGAGGTGCGTGCCGTTGGTCGTCACGGTGACGCACTCCACGCCCGGCTCCGCCTTCAGCATGGCTATAAAATCCGCCGCCCCCTTGCGCGCGAACGGCTCGCCGCCCGTCACCTTAAACCGGGTGATGCCGAGCCTGACGGCAGCGCGCACCACGCGCAGAATTTCCTCATACCGCAATATGTCGCTGTGTGCCAGACGGGGAAATGCATAAGGCATGCAGTACGCGCAGCGCAGGTTGCACCGGTCGGTGATAGAGATGCGCATGTAGTCAATGGTGCGCCCGAAACGGTCTTTCATGCTTTGGTCCCGTCCCGGCGGAAATCGCCGCTTTTACCGCCGGTTTTCTCCAGCAGGCAGATATTCCCTATTTCCATGCGCTTGTCCAACGCCTTGCACATGTCGTATATCGTCAGCAGCGCCGCCGACACGCCGGTCAGCGCTTCCATCTCCACGCCCGTCTGGCCTTCGCACGCCGCGGTGCAGCGCGCCTCGATCTCGCAGGTGTCGGGAAGCAGTGTAAACTCGACCGCGCAGTGCGTGAGGCCCAGCGGATGGCACAGCGGAATGATGTCGCCCGTCTTCTTGGCGGCCATGACGCCCGCCACCCGCGCGACGGCGAGCACGTCGCCCTTCTTCACCGTGCCCTGCCGCACCGCGTCAAAACAGGCCGCGCTCATGCGGATGCGCCCAGATGCTACGGCACGCCGCCGGGTGACGGGCTTGCTGCCCACTTCTACCATTACGGTGTTTCCGTTGGCGTCCACATGCGTAAAACGGGATTGCTTATCCATGGAATTTCCTTTCCGTCCGTTATCTTCCGAACTCGCAGTGCGGGAAACGGCATTCGTCACAATTAATGCACAGCCCGCCCTCGCCGTAACGCGCCAGCCTCTCCGCCGTGACAGGCACGTCCGCCATGATGCTGGGCAGCACTAGGTCAAATATGGTGCGCCGAGAATACATCACGCAGCCGGGCAGCCCCATCACCGGCCGCATATCGTCGGTGTACGCCAGCAGGAACATGGCGCCGGGCAGCACCGGCGCGCCGTAGCTCACGATGCGCGCGCCGCTGTTTCTGATGGCGAGCGGCGTCCTGTCGTCCGGGTCCACGCTCATGCCGCCGGTGCAGATCACGATATCCAGCCTGTCGTCCAGCATGCTCTTAATCGCCGCAGTAATCTGCGCGGCGTCGTCGCTCAATATCACGTGCTTGTCAATCGTGCAGCCGTATTCCGCGAGCTTGTCCGCAATCACCGGGGTGAACGTGTCGGTAATGCGCCCGTGGAACACCTCGCTGCCGGTGGTCACAACGCCCGCCCGTTTCTTCTTGAAGGGGGCCACGCGCAGCAGCGGCTCCGGCCCGGCAACCTTCTTCGCCTGCTCCATCTTATCTTTCCTGATAACCAGCGGAATCACGCGCGTGCCCGCCAGCTTGTCGCCCTTCTTCACCGCAAAGCCGCCGTGCCGCGTGGCAATCATCATCTCGCCCAGCGCGTTGATCGCATTCAGGCGCTCGGTATCCACCAGCAGCATGCCGTCGGTGTCCGCGATGAGGTCGATCTTGCCCTCCTTGGGCCCGGTGGCCGTTATGCCGCTTCCTATGCAGATATCGCGCAGCACCGCTGCCGCATCGTTTTCATGCAGCATGGTGTCGTCGTTTTCCCATATGTATATGTGCTCCTTGCCCACGCTCAAAAGCACCGGTATATCCTTCGGCCTGATTACGTGGCCCTTGCGGAACACGACGTCTTTGCTGACGCCCCGTATGATCCGCGTGATGTCGTGGCACAGCACCTGCCCCACGGCATCCTCCGTTTTGATTAACTTCATGTCTGTCCTCTTTCAAACAAAATTGCCGAAACACTCTCCAAAGCAGGCGTCGGCATACTGCCTGACCTTTTCCACGAAAGCCTCGTACCGTTCCAGCAGGCTACGCCCCTCGGCCGTCAGCTGGCTGCTGCCGCCGTACTCGCCGCCCGGCCGCCGCTCGACCAGCGGGAACCCCAGGTTCTTCTCCATCTCGTCCAGCATGCCCCAGGCCTTGCTGTAAGATATCTGCAGCTTCTCGCAAGCCCCCTTCACGGTGCCGATATACGCGATCATCTGCAACAGCAGCGCACCGCTTTTATCGAGCAGCTTGTTTTCGCGCATCAGCGATATCTCAACGGAGGGCCGCAGCAGCTGCCGGTTGTGCCGCTCCACCAGGCGGCTGTAATCCTCCGGCGTGTCCGCGTCCAGCAGTATGCCCTCGTCGTCCACCTCCACGGTGGCGATATTTCCGCCGCATA
>JBMNOT010000122.1:0-6362 GCA_050943225.1 Christensenellales bacterium
CCGGTTACCTTTAAATAAATTTGTTAAAAATTTTAAAACGGCTGTGAAAATAGGTGAAAAGAGGCTCCGCAGTGGGCGCTGCAAATGCGCGCTGTGATGTGATACAATGACTGACAAAGAAAGGGCGGGGTAAACGGTTTGAAGGATTTATGCGAGCTGTGCCCGCGGCGGTGCGGCGTGGACAGGCGGGGAAACGCCGGCTACTGCGGGTGCGGCTGGGAGATAAAAGTCGGGCGGGCGGCGCTGCACTTCTGGGAGGAGCCGTGCATCAGCGGCAGCCGGGGCAGCGGCACGGTGTTTTTCAGCGGCTGTCCGTTAAAATGCGTCTACTGCCAGAATTATGAGATCAGCCGAGGCCATACAGGCAAAGAGATCTCAGTGGAGCGGCTGGCGGAGATATTCCTTGAGCTGCAAAAGCAGGGAGCGCACAACATCAACCTGGTGACGGCGGCTCCTTACGTGCCGCAGGTGATCTGCGCTTTGAAGCTGGCGCGGCCCGCATTGAAAATTCCCGTCGTGTACAACAGCAGCGGGTATGAGCGCGTGGAGACGCTGCGCGCGCTGAAAGGCTTCGTGGACGTGTATCTGCCCGACCTAAAGTACATGAGCGGCGAACTGGCGCAGCGTTACTCGGGCGCGGCGGACTATTTTGAGGTGGCCACTAGGGCTCTTCATGAGATGATAGAGCAAACAGGTGGAATTGAATATGACAGCGAAGGGCTGATGATAAGGGGCGTGATCGTGCGGCATCTGGTGCTGCCCGGAGCGCGCCACGATTCCATCGGGATATTAAACTGGATGAGCGCGAATCTGCCGCGGGGGAAATACCTTTTGAGCCTGATGAGCCAGTACACGCCGATACAGGGGCTTGATGCGTTTCCGGAGATAAACCGCCGGGTGACGTCGTTGGAATATGATGTGGTGGTGGGCGAGGCCATAAAGATGGGTTTGACAGGCGGCTTTATGCAGCAGCGGGGCAGCGCCGACACGGCATATATTCCGCCGTTTGACCTGACAGGCGTATAAAATCGCGGCGAAAAAAGCCATTTTATGAATCGCATATATAATCGCATGCTTGCCGGGGCAACATAAAGCTGGAGGTGAGCAAATATGAAGGCAAAGGATATCATGTCGACAGATGTGGTGTGTTTAAGCAGAGACGATACGGTGGAACATGCGGCGCAGCTGATGAATCAAAACGATATCGGCGCCATACCCGTATGCGACGGTTCGAGGGTGGTGGGCATCGTGACTGACAGGGATATCGCGCTGCGCTCCGTGGGCACGGGCGGCGATAGCCGCCAGACGGTGGGCCAGATTATGACGACAAGCCCGGTGGTGGCGGATCCCGAAGCGGATGTCCACGAAGTGGCGCGGCTGATGAGCCAGCATCAGATCCGCCGGATTCCCATCGTACAGCAGGGCAGCCTGGTGGGCATCGTATCGCTGGGGGATATATCCACGGACCCGCAGCTGCAGCATGGTGCGGAGCAGGCTCTGAGCAACATATCCCAGCCCGGCGGAAGCCACACGACATAAATCAGCGAGGGATAATGAAATGCCGCGGAAAAGGTAACCGCGGCTTTTTTGTTCTGACTTGTCGTGGCTAATACGAGCATGCTGTTTAAAGCTTTTTCTCCAGTATGTAGTCGTCCATAACAAAGCCGCTGTCTATGGGCGTGACGCACTCGCCTACGATAGAAAAGCCCAGCCGGGCGTAAGCCGCGAGCGAGCCGGCGTTGTGCCTGTTGCAGGTGAGGCGCAGAGTTTTGGCGCCGGAATCACGCGCGCGGCAAGCGGCGCGGTCCACCAGCATGCGCGCAATACCGCGGCCGCGGCAGTCCTTGCGCACATAGAGCTTGCTTAAAAAGTGGGACTCCCCGTCATCCCGGGTGGCGGAGTAGCCGCAGACGTTCTGGTCCACATAGGCGATGTCGTAAACATAGCCTTGCCCGATGTCGCGGCGGATGGCGGACTCGGACTGGAATTGCGCCAGCATGTATTCAACTTGGTCGGAGCCGATAATGGGCGTATAGTGCTCCGTCCAGATCTCGCGAGCCAGCGCAGCCAACTGCGCGGCGTCTTCGGCATCCGCGCGGCGGACGGTGACGCCGGTATCGTCAGGCCTGCTCATACTGCGCCAGTATCTCGCCGAAGTAGAGCGTGTGCAGGTCGCCTGCGTTGCCGCCGCTGTACCACAACTTGCGCACCTCGTCGTCCAGCGCTTCCTCGACGTAGTCCGTCTTGTAGATCACGCGGCACTCCAGCACCAGGCCGGGGGCCTTGATGTGCGGCACGCGGACGGCGAACGAAGGCTCTAGCATAAGATTGCACAGGGCGATCTTGTCGGTATCGCGGCCGGATTTGGAGCCGCAGACGGCAATTGTCTTTTTCATGTCGTCCGAAGGGACAAATACCGTGAATTCGCCGTGGGCTTCCAGCAGCTCGTGCGAATAACGGCTTTTGCGCACCGGCGCGACGAAAACGCTTTTGCCCCACATCACGGAAGCCATCGCCCAGCCGATGGTCATCGCGTTGGGCTTGTCCGTTCCGGTCACAAGCAGTGCGCTTTTCTCTCCGATGACGGGCAGCATTGCCCCGATTCTCTCTAAACCATCATATTTTCCCATAGTTCTGTCTCCTTAAAATTTGTATACTTATTGCCTCGTTTGCGACCGCCTCAGGCATCGTTGATAACGCCCCCGAGGCATGTGCCATTATACCACGGGCATTACGATCTGCGTAAGAAGCTGATCAGCGGGACAATCCGGGCCATTGTAATAGCATTCATATGCTGTGCCGACGGGCGTATACCCGTTGGCCGTGATCCATGCAGCCATCTCGTCGTAGACAGGCGCCATCTCGCTGTACGCGCCCTGATACATGCAAAATGCGCGCTTGCCAGCCGGGACAGGGGCATACTGAATGTCCTCGCGGCCGGGCAGCGGCGCGGCCACCGGGAAGCCTATTTCTACGTCCAGGTCTGCCATGTCCATGTTGTAGTAGGCGACAAAAGGAACGCCAGCCGGATGCTCGCCCAGCGAGCCAAGATAAGCGGCCAATTTACCGAAGCTTTGGCCGATGACCATCGGAAGCTGATCCGCCGGTGTGCGCGTACGGATGGAGAGAGCGGGCTGTTCGGGCGTATTGATCAATTCAATATTGGATATTCTGGGCATAACGTATCCTCCCTGTGATTTTATGCCGCAATTATACCACATAAAGGAAAACAACACCAACGGCGCACAGCGACTATTTTAGCCTGCGCCGCTGCGGTTTTATTCTGCTGATTGCGCTATCAGGCGACATACTGCGACATACTGTAAGATTATACTATAACGGCATGCTCTTCTTGTCGGTGACGCTTTCGAGGCCGACGCGGACCACCGCGGCGCGGGACAAGCTAATGCAGGCTTCTGCGCTGACGGCGGGCGTAAGCGCGCGGCACAGGCCGGCGAGACACGTTTTCTTCTCTTTGTCATCTCCGGCGACAGCATGCTCAGCATGCCGTACCGGCCGCCCCCCAGTATGCGGCGGGCTTTCTCGTCATTCAGCAGTCTTTTCATTGAATCTACCTTGGCGTTGGTACCGCCATTATAGCATATCCGGAAAAGGACAGCCCGTTTTGACAACTATAAGTTGCATATGCAACAGACGAAAAGAGTTGGCTGGAATATAATGAGTATACATCGGGAAGAACAGTAAGGAAAAGGGGGATAATGTCATGAAGGTGGTCGATTTACGGCAGCCGGTGCAGAAGCTGTGCAATGAGTACCCCGAGCTGAAGGATATCATGGTGGAGCTGGGGTTCGTGGATATCGTGAAACCCGGTATGCTGGCTACGGCGGGGCGGTTTATGACGATACCCAAGGGCGCGGCGATGAAGAAAATCAGCATGGACGTTATCCGGCAGAAGCTTAAGGATAATGGATTTGAGATTGTGGAGGAGGGAGAGCAATGAGCCAGGAGATCAACAACAGGGAATACAGAAAGCAGGTCATCAAGGATCTTTTGAAGCAACTGCATACGGGCAAGAGTGTGGACGAGGTGAAAGCGCAGTTCGCGGCGGCGTTTGACGGGGTGTCGGCCTCCGAGATATCCGAGGCGGAGCAGGCGCTGATATCCGAAGGGCTGTCTTTAGAAGAGGTACAGCGGCTGTGCGACGTGCACGCCGCCGTGTTCAAGGGCTCCGTGGAGGATATCCACAGGCCGCAGGCTGCGGAGGACACGCCGGGCCATCCGGCGCACACGCTGAAGGCGGAGAACCGGGCGCTGGAGGCGCTGATGGACAGGATTCGCCCGGCCGTCGCGGCGGTAAAGGCCGGGGATGTGGGCGCTGCGGCAGTTTTGGCCGAGGGGCTGGAAAAGCTGCGCGAGGTCGATAAGCACTACGTGAAAAAGGAAATGCTGCTGTTCCCGTATATGGAGAAATACGGCATCACTGCGCCGCCCAAGGTGATGTGGGGCGTGGACGACGAGATACGGGCTGCTATCAAGGAAGCGGCTCGGCTGGCGGCCGCTGGGGACGCTTCGGCGGCGGACAAGGCTGAGGAGGCTTTGGACAAAGCGGCGGAGATGATATTCAAAGAGGAGAACATCATGCTGCCCATGCTGCTGGACGTACTGACGGGGGAAGAATGGAAGCACATTGCCGATCAGAGCGACGAGATCGGCTGGTGCCTGATTGAAAAGCCGCCTGTGTGGCAGCCGGCGGGGGCTGCGGCGCCCGAGCCGAAAAACGCGATCAAGGAGGGCGAAATCACGCTGCCCACAGGGCATTTTTCGGTGCAGGAGCTGACCGCGATGCTGGATACGCTGCCCATAGATATCACGTTTGTGGGCAAGGACGGCACGGTGCGGTATTTCTCGCAGGGGGCGGAGCGCGTGTTCCCGCGCACCAAAGCCATTATCGGGCGCAAGGTGACGGACTGCCACCCGCCTGCCAGCGTCAATATCGTGGAAGGCATCGTGGAGGACTTGAAGAGCGGCAAGAAGTCTCATGAAGATTTCTGGATCCGCATGGGCGACAAATACGTGTTCATCCGCTATTTCGCGGTGCGCGACGCTGCGGGCGAATACCTCGGCGTGCTGGAAGTGACGCAGGATATCGCGCCGATTCAGCAGATCACCGGCGAAAAGCGGCTGGTGTCCAAGGAATAAGGTGGTAATAAGATGAAGAAGAACATATTGAAGAACATCGATATTGAGAAAGTGCTCAGCCTGGCTGACCTGGTGAGCTACCAGCCGGGGCAGATCGTCAGCCGGACGCTGGTGCAGAACAAGGCGGTGAGCATCACACTGTTCGCGTTCGACGGCGGCGAGGAGATCAGCACCCATGAATCAAACGGCGACGCGCTGGTGTATGTGCTGGACGGCAAGGCCAAGCTCACCATCGGCGGCAAGGATTATTTCGCGGAGAAGGGACAGACCATCGTGATGCCGGCGAAAGTGCCGCACGCGGTGGCCGCGCCGGAGCCGTTCAAGATGCTGCTGGTGGTGGTGTTCCCGGAGGCGCAGGGTTAATATATTGAATGGGCATTGAACGGGCGGCTGCCGGAAGGGCATTTCGGCTGCTGCCCTTTTATTTTCATGACAGCTAAATTTTAGCGCAGCCGGTATTTACATTACTAAGCGGCAGTGATAAACTGGAAACACCGATAAGCAACATGCTTATTTGATTTTTTCCAACCGAGTTGTTTTGAAATACAATTCGGATGCAGCCGGAAGGAGGCGCTATGCGGACTGGCGCGGTGATCGTGGCGGCGGGCATGTCGTCGCGCATGGGGGATTTTAAGCCCATGCTGAAAATTGGCGCGATATCCATGGTGCAGCGCGTGATCGCGAATTACCAGCAGGCGGGCGTATTTCCCATCGTGCTGGTGACGGGTTACCGCGGGGACGAGCTAAAAAAACACGTTGCCGGCACCGGCGTCATCTGCGTGCACAACGAAGCGTACGCCGCCACTGAGATGCTGGATTCCGCAAAGCTGGGCTTTTCGTATATCGCTGATAAGTGCGACAGGACCTTCTTTTCCCCGGTGGACGTGCCGCTGTTTACCGTGAACACCGCCGCGAAGCTGATGCGGGCGGATGCGGCTGTCGTCAAGCCGGTGCATAAGGGAAGACACGGCCATCCCATACTTTTGTCTGCCCGCGTTTTGCCTGAGCTGCTCTCGGCAGAGGCGGAAGGGGGCCTGCGGCGGGTGATCGACGCCGTATGCGGCGGAAATATCGCTACCGTGGAGGTGGACGACGAGGGCATACTGCTGGACGCGGACACGCCGGAGGATTACAGCCGCCTGGTGGAGCGGCACAACCGGCAGCTGCTGCGGCCCTCCGTTGAGATATCGCTGATGCGCGAA